>CALMZW010000023.1 GCA_937870605.1 uncultured Synergistaceae bacterium | reverse complement strand
TCGGAAGAAGTCGAGAATGGAATAGACGATCTCCTCGAAACTCATCCCCGCCTTTTCGCAGACTTCCCTGACGGAATCCCACCGTTCATCCGCAATGCGCTCCTCCCAGTCCTTGTAGGCGATCCGCATGAGACCGCACGCTTCGAGTCCGGGAAGATTGACGCGCCATGCGTTCCGAAGGTCGTCGAGCAGCATGTACTTGAGGAGGGTTTTGAAGACGTCCTGGATCTCCCTCCTCCTGCCGCTGAAGACCTCGCCGCCCTCGGGAACGAGGGCGTACTCGTCCATCTCCAGTCCCAGGCGTCGGAACACCTCCTCCTCGACGTCGGAGAAGGGGATTTCTTTCTTCTCCCGAAGAGCGTTCACGAGCGCGGAGCGCAGCCGGACCGTCGAGACGAAGTCGTTGAAGTGCCCGGACTGGAGGGAGCAGTCCTGACGGTTGTCGGCGAAGCTCAGGATCTTCGAGTCCTTCTCCTTGAAGCCGAAACTCGCCATCGCGCCCAGGATCGCGAGAGAGAGCACCGTGGTGGTCGTCGAGCGCCCTTCGAGGCCGAAGCGCGAGAGCTTGGCGAATTCGCTCGTCTTGTGGTGGTAGAAGTCGCCGCTCGTAGGGTCGTAGATGAAGCCGACGGGGACGTACCACCCCGAGAATCTCCCTCCGCCGTGCGCTTCCTCGCTGAAATTGCCTGCGACGTCGTAGAAAAGGGGCGAGGGGAACTTGTGCCGGTACTCCTTCTTGACGGCGGGGCATCCCCCTACGGTCTTCACGTAGTCGGAGGGGATGTTGAAGAGGTCTTCGTCGGGGTTCCATGCGTTTTCGTCGGGGAGCAGATAACCGTGCTCCGAGTTTTCCTTTTCTCCTTCGAGGATCGTTTCCTCGTTGAAGTCCCTCGGTTCGAGCCTTCCCGAAGAGCGGTTCTTCCTGACGCAGAGGAAGGGCTTGCCGGAGGCGCGGTTGAAGACCACGGGGTACAGAGGGACGTGCGCTCCGCCCACCATCTTCGTCGGAGAGCCGTCGAAGCAGATTATCCGCTCTTCTCCGCGGTGTAGGGAGACGGAAACGGCGGCGGACTGAGCGATGAACTGATGCAGCTTGAAGGGGAGGAGGAACGACCTCCTGGGGACGGAGGTTTCGTTTCTCTCGGCTATTTTCTTGTTGTCGGAGGCGATGGTGTCGAAGAGCGTTCTGAGGGCTCGGTCGCATGTTTCCGGATCGACCCCGGAATCCTCGCTCAACAGCGCGACGATGGCGGAGAGCGTTTTCGGCTCTCCTCGCTGGAAGTTCCCGTTGTCCGGCGCGAGCGCGACGTTCCGCTCGAGCCAGCGGAAGAGCGGAGAAGCGGCGAACGCCTCGGCGTCGTCTTCTCCGGAGGGTGCGTCCGGATTTTCGAGCGCGCGGAGCAGATCCGAGCGGCGAAGAGCTTCTCCTGCGGGCGATATCGCCCGCAGAGATTCCTCGATAACCTGTTCGGAGGAAAAGTGCGTTCCGAAAAAAGTCGAGGCGACTTCGGCGACCCTGCTCTTTCGTTCGGCGGCGTTCGCGCCTCCCGCCATTGTCGCCGAGGTTCCGATGCAGACGACATCGCGGGCGCATTCGGCCTTGATTCTGCGGATAAGGAGCGCGACGTCCGCCCCCTGTCTGCCCCTGAATGTATGGAGTTCGTCGAAGACAAGGTACTTGAGGTTGGAGAAGATCGCGTTCTTGATACGCTCGTCACCGCCGCGCGTGAGTATCAGCTCGAGCATCATGTAGTTCGTCAGCAGGATGTGCGGCGGGTCGGAGCGGATCCGCTGGCGTTTCTCCTCGTCCTCCTGCCCCGTGAACTGTCCGTGCGTGACGGGGAAGTCTTTCCCCGTGTTCTTTTTGTACAGGTCGGCGTACTTGAGTATCTCTCCTGTCTGGGAGTTGATGAGGGCATTCATCGGATAGACGACGAGCCCAGCAACACCTGGAGAGGAGTTCCGGAGTACTTCGTTGAAGATCGTTCCGAGGAAGGTCAGAGATTTTCCCGACCCGGTTCCGGATGTGACGACGAAGCTCTTCCCGGCGCTTCCAAGGCGCAGCGCTTCCTCCTGATGTCTGTGCAGGGCGAAATTCCCGAAAACGGAGGACATGCCGGGGGCGAGCACGCCTTCGGCCGCGAGGTCTTCGACCCTCGCCCCCGGCTCGTAGGACGGATTGAACTGAATGAGCGGCTCCGGACACATCGATTCCAGCCTTCCTGTATCGGTCAAGGCCGCTTCTATCTGCGGATCGTCTATATCGAGAAAGCTCGAGGCGAAGGATTCGTACTGCTCCATGATCCGCCGGTGGAAGCGGAAAATATCGATGGCGCCGTTCATGACGCACCCCCTTAGGAGAAATGACGATTCAGCCATCCATGCCGATGCCCTGAGAAGAACTTTTTCGCGGAAGAAGCTCTTCAGTCCGTTCCTTGCGTCTCTCTTTTATGCGAAAGAGAGACGAAGAACGGAAGACCGGTAAAAAGGCGAACATTCTACCGTCTTCGGGCGGCCGGTTTGCCATTGAGGGCATCTTTCACGCAGGGAGGCACGTAAATTTTAAGAACATTACAAGGCCTGAAACACGTCCCGATGATATCTTTCAGCCGTATAAAATGCAACTTTAGGAAATAAAGAGTGTCGTCGGACAGCGGTAATGTCATCCCCTATTCTTGAGGGATGAGGAGTGAAATAGGCTTGAGCGACAAGGAAGCGGAAAAGGCGTTTGTCATGGAGGGGGTTGTAAAGGGGGAAATGAGCACCGCGGAAGGGGGATATACGACGACCCTAATCCGCTTGAAGAATCGGCGGCGGATCTCATGGTAATTATTTATGGCGTAAAAACCTCATGAACGAAAACAAGACAGGGGTGACATTTTCGCTTTCCATTGAAACAATACTTTGTCTCAAGAACGCCTTCGACGCGCTTCGAAATACGTCACAAGAACTTCCGAGCACTCCTTCGCCAGGACCCCCTTCGCGATTGCGCACCGATGATTCAGGCGGGAGTCCTCCGGAATGCTGTACAGCGTTCCGCATGCGCCGGCGCGAGGATCGCCGCACCCATAGACGAGCCTTCGGATTCGTGAAAGAACGAGCGCACCCGCGCACATCGGACACGGCTCAAGCGTCACGTAGAGGGTGCAACCGCTCAGATTCCATGTTCCCAAAACCCGGCACGCCCGCCGGACAGCAACGATTTCCGCATGCGCCGTCGGATCGTTCGATTTTTCGTTATGGGCCGCGGAGAGGATTCGCCCGTTTTTGACGATCACCGCTCCGATCGGGATCTCCCCTTTGGATGCGGAGATGCGGGGCATGCGGAGAGCCGCCGTCATGAAGAAAAGATCCGATCTCGACGCGTCGGTTTCATTTCGTATGTTCATTCTCTGTCAACAT
>CALMZW010000022.1 GCA_937870605.1 uncultured Synergistaceae bacterium | reverse complement strand
TGGGAGATCACGGAGCGCATCCTCGAGCGGACCGTCGCGTACTCGCTCAACATCAACACGTCGGACTCGCAGCTGGACGCCATGATCGGCGCGGTCACGACGGCGGCGAAAGCGGCGCTCTAGGGCCGGCGCGACGAGCACAGACGAAAGCGGGAGGCCTCTCCGGATCGGAGACAGGCCTCCCGCTTTCTTTTTTCTCTGTCTCGCCGCGCGCTAGCGTTCGATGCCCAGAAGCCCGAACGCCTCCCCCTGCAGCCGTCTGAGGCTCGTCTCGCCGGAGAAGCTCTCGCTATAGAGCTTGATGATGTCTTCCGTTCCGGACGGACGGACCGCGAACCAGCCGTCATCGCACACGACCTTGATCCCCCCGAGCGACGCGCCGTTTCCGGGAGCGTTCACAAGGACCTCTTCGGGGCGCTGCTTCATCTGGTCCCGCACGATGGCCGGAGCTCCCGCAAGTTCCTTTATCCTGTTTTTCTGCTCCCGCGCAGCCGGGACGTCGATGCGTTCGTACGCCGTCGCGCCGTAGCGGCTTTCGAGGTCCGCATAGAGCGCATCCGGGGCCTTTCCGGTCACAGCGAAAATTTCGGCGGCGCACAGCCCGAGGATGATTCCGTCCTTGTCCGTCGTCCACACGGTCCCGTCCCTTCGGAGGAAGCTCGCGCCGGCGCTCTCCTCCCCGCCGAAACCGAGCGAGCCGTCAAGGAGTCCCTGAACGAACCACTTGAAGCCGACCGGCGTCTCGTAGAGCCTCCGCCCGAGCCCGTTCGCCACCCGGTCGATCATGGAACTCGAAACGGCCGTCTTCCCGACGCCCGCTTCCCCGCTCCACTCCGGGCGATGCCGGAAGAGATAGTCGACCGCCGCCGCCAGAAACGCGTTCGGCTGCATCAGCCCTCCGCCCGCGGTCACGATGCCGTGCCGGTCGCTGTCCGGGTCCGTCCCGAAGGAAATGTCGAAGGAATCTTTCATCGCGCACAGCTTCTTCATGGCCCACGGAGAGGAGCAGTCCATCCGGATCTTGCCGTCCCTGTCGGGGGGCATGAACGAGAACGCCGGGTCCACGGTCCGGTTGACCACTTCGAGGTTCAGCCCGTACACCGTCGCCAGGGGGTCCCAGAACGCGACGTTCGAGCCGCCCATCGGGTCGACTCCGATATGGATCTTCGAGTTGCGGATCGCCTTCATATCGATGACGTTTTCGAGGTCGCGGACATAGGGAAGGACATAGTCGATCGGGTGAACCCGCTCCGAAACGAGCGCCCGGTCCCAGGGAATCCGGCGCACCGAATCGGTCCCGGCGGCCATCAGTTCATTCGCCCTGTTCTGGATCCACGTCGTGGATTCCGGCGAGGCCGGCCCTCCTTCGGGCGGATTGTACTTGAAGCCGCCGTCTTCGGGCGGATTGTGCGACGGCGTGACGACGACGCCGTCCGCGAAGCCGCTCTTCTTGCCCCTGTTGTAGACGAGGATCGCGCGCGAGATCACGGGCGTCGGCGTGAAGCCTTCCCCCTCCTGGATCATGACGTCGACGTCATTTGCGGCGAAGACCTCGACGGCCGTCCGGAACGCCGGCAGCGAGAGCGCGTGCGTGTCCATCCCGAGAAAAAGCGGTCCCGTCGCCCGTAGCGTCTTCCGGTGTTCGGCGATCGCCCTGCAGATCGCGATGATGTGGCTCTCGGTGAACGACCCTGCCAGGGCGCTTCCCCGATGCCCGGACGTCCCGAACGCGACCGCATGCCCCGGGTTTCCCGGATCGGGAACATTCGCGTGATAGGCGTCCTGAAGCCGTCTCCGGAGCGCGTCTCCCGCCGCTTCATGACTGTTCATCGGCATCCTCCCCCCACTCTCCCGGATGATGACGGACACTCCGGATATTCCATGCGTTCCCGGACCATCGCGGAAGACTCGTCTCCGTAGATCCGGCGGATGATTTCGATCGCGAGATCGATCCCCGAACTCACGCCCCCGGCCGTGAGGATGCGGCATCGCGTTTCTCCGTCCGGCGACGGCGGCTCACCCGCGTCGACGATCCGTTCGCGGACGAGCGTTATGCCGCCGAAAGCCTCCATCTCCGCAAAGGCGGAATGATGCGTCGTCGCGCGCCTGCCGTCAAGCAGTCCGGCCGCGGCGGCGATGAACGCGCCGGTGCAGACAGTCGTCACATATTCCGCGTTTTCGGCGATCCGCCGCACGAACGACAGGATATCGGGATCCTTCATCGCCTCGATGCGCCCCTGCCCGCCCGGGATGACGAGGATATCGGCTTCCGTGAAGTCGCGCAGCGCACGATCCGGAAGGAACTTCAACCCGTGCCGCGCCGTGACGGGATCGGTCGTCTTCGCCGCAAGTCCGACGCGAAAGCTCTCCGGACGGATGGCGTTCATCATCGAAAGAGCTTCGTACGGGCCGACGAAATCGAGCTCTTCGACTCCCGGAAACGTAAGAATGCAGACTGTTTTCAAAGCACCCGCCTCCTCATCGCGCCGTCATCTTTCCGTTTTCGAGAAGGACACGAACCGGACGCTTCCAGCAATCCCGCTCTTCGGGGAACTCCGTACGGTAGTGCGTCCCGCGGCTTTCCTCGCGCAACGAGGCGGCACGGGCGACCGCAGTCGCGGTCGTCGACAGGCCGGACAGTTCGAGGGCGTGGAGCAACTCCATCCCCGGGCGGCGCGTCACTCGACGAATATCCCCTGAGAGGATTTCGAGTCTTTCCGCCGCTTCCCGGCATCCTGCGCCGTTTCGCACCGGGCCGAGCGACGATTCAACGACCGATGCGATCTCTTTTCGGATCGATTCGGGCGATACCGTCCCGTCCGGGAAATCCTTCAGGAGCCGTTCCGCCGCCTCCGGGACGAACGCTCCCGCCGCCCCGCAGTGCGTCGCCGCACCCCGGCCCGCAAGCAGACCGAACGTCACGAGGTTCGTCAGCGCGTTGCCTCCGATCCGGCTCGCTCCGTCGACGCCGCCCGTCACCTCGCCGCACGCGAAGAGACCCGGGACGGACGTCTCCGCATTGCCGTCAACCGTCACGCCGCCGCAGAAGTAATGCTGGATGGGCCGGACGCGGACCGGGCGTCCCTTCCCGTGCGTTATTCCTTCAGGAGCGACGATGAGAAGCTCCTGAAGCTTTTTCGACCGGAGCACCTCACCGGACAGGTCCTCAAAATGCAGCGTCGCGGCGTCGCCCGAGTCCCAGACGGACTGAACAAGACGAGCCGACCGGTCACGGGCCAGGAAGTTCGCTTCCCAACCGTTTTTGATTCCCCAGGACGCAAACGCCTCCTTCATGAACTCCCGCCCGGAGCCGTCCGTCAGGCGCACGAGATCGACGATCGGAAGGCCGATCATCCAGACGGGAAGATCCGGCTCGTCGAGACCGAGCGGATAGAACTGCACGAACTCCATGTCGATCAGCGAAAGCCCGAGATCGAGCGCGAGCGCATACCCGTCTCCGGTCATCCGGGCGGGGTTGTCCGTCCGCTCGTAGATCCTTCCGCCTCCGCCCGTCGCCAGAATGACCGACGACGCGGGGAGCGCATGCGTCTTTCCGGTCCGCCATTCGATCGCCTCGACGCCTGAGACCGCCCCGTTTCGGGTCCGGATCGAGACCGCCATCGCATCCTCGAGAAACTGAACGCCCTCCGCCCGGGCGATCGCGGCGAGCTGCGAGACCATCCCCCCCCCGCCCATCACCGGATTCGGCGCCGTCTCGCTCGACCAGGCGTGCCCGTCATCGGTGAACCGCAGCGTGACGCCCCAGGATTGTATTTCCCGGAGGCCCGCCTCGCACCCGGCGACGAATGTTTCGAGCATTCCCGAGTGATTCATCTCCCTGCCCACGTTTCGGGTCGCCTTCCGGAAAGCTTCCGTTCCGCCGTTCTTTCCTGCGGGCAGCGAAAAGCCGCCGCCGGAATACGACGTGCAACAGGACGTTCCGACCTTCGTCTTCGACAGTAAAAGAACCCCGGCTCCCGCCTTGCGGGCCGCTATCGCCGCTGTGAGCCCCGCTCCGCCTCCTCCGATCACGACCGTGTGTCCCATTGAACCGCCTCCCGCTTCGATGCTTCTTTCTTCCGGTACAAGTATAATGGTTTTACACAGGTATTCATCTTGAACCTTCGGGGTGACGCGAACATGCGTTTATGCTACATGAACGACCGGTATTCCGATCCGTCCGCCTGCTCCATACCGACGACGGACTTCGCCCTCCAACGCGGCATCGGCGTCTTCGACAGCGCGCGAACGTACGAAATGCGGCCGTTCGCACTGTCCGAACACATCGATCGTCTGTACGAATCCGCCCGAATCCTGCGGATCATTCCGGGCATCACGCGTGAAGAAACGGCGTCCGTGATCCGCGAGGGAATCCGCCTCCGGGGCGACGAGACGCTCGTCAAGATGTTCTTTACGGGCGGAGACGTCGAAGAAAAGGGCTTCTTCCCGCAACCGCGATTCTTCGTGCACTTTCTTCCTCTCGTCCGCTGGAGCGAGGAGCAATTCGAGTCGGGAATCTCGCTCGACCCGCTCCCCGTCGGACGCCCGCTCCCCCACGCAAAATCCATCGACTACGCGACTCCCCTGACGATGAAGGATCCGTCCTCGGGATCGTTCGAGACGCTGTACTGCCCTGACGGATACATCACGGAATCCGCCACGAGTTCGGTGTTCTTCGTCTTCGGCGGACGGCTCGTCACGGCTCCGGACGACATCGTCCTCCCGGGCGTGACGCGCCGGATCATGATCGAACTCGCCCAAACGGCGGGAATCCCGGTCGAATATCGGACCGTCGCGATCGGGGACGTCGCGCGCGCCGACGAAGCGTTCATCACGGGAAGCGTCAAGGAAATCCTGCCGATTCACCATATCGGCGGTTTGGCGCCGGCCGGCTCGCACCCCGGCCCCGTGACGCGAAAGATGCGGGATCTTTTCTTCCGCAATCGAGACCGCCGGCTGGAATAGGCCGGGAGAACGGCTTCGCAGGAATGCCTTTTCCGCGAAAACTGCGACAAAACCAGCGTGAGAACTTGACCTTCAGGAGTCGCTGCCGTAGGATTGCGTTGTGTTTCGTTGGGCGAAACACAATACGGTTCGGGGAGGGAACGAAATGTTGCAGGATCGTTTTACGATTCAGGATTCGGTTCTCGAAGAAATCAACCGTTTTCTCGGTGATCCGGCGAATGAAGTCATCGCCGACCTGCTGCGCGTCGTCTCGAAGTACGGCACGCCGGATGAGATCAACGCAAAAGCCGCCGAAGCGGGAAATCTCTCGAATATGCTCTACCGTCTCGCAAACATGGATTCTCCCTACCTCAAGGATCTGGAATGGCTCATGCGGGAACGGGACAGGGGGGCCTTCACCGGCATCGGCGAGTATCGCAGGAAGGTGCTCGGCGATTTCGCCCCGGGTACGTTCTTCGACGAGAGCCGCGCCGTCACGCTGGAGATCAGCGCGCTGCAATACTTTCCCTGGCTGATCGAAGAGGCGAAGCAGGCGATCGACAAACGGGAACTCATGCCCGGCCGTTTCATCCGCGTCCGCAAGATGAAGGAGCAGGAGCGCGACGACGGCGACATCACGGCGGTCCACGCGGCGGCGCGAATCATGGGCGCAAGCCTCGTCGAGACGCTCGATACGAAGGGAACGGACGGATCGAACGTCCATCTCGGCGGTCCCGACACGATTACCGGCTATTTCGGCGGCATCGGGCAACCCAACGGACACCCGCTGATGTGGGCGGATGAAGCGCTGTATTACTACACGAAATACGGCGTTGGCGAGATTCTCAACATCAACCCGGGAACCGTTTTCCTCGGCTACCTGATGTTCCGTCTGGGAATCGACATCCGCTTCAAGATCTCCGTTTTCATGGGCAACGACAACCCGTACGCCGTCCTCTGGACGCTGATGATGGCGCGGCTGTTCGCCCGCGAGGACGGCTCGACGCCTCTCATCGGCTTCAACCTCTCGAACTCCGTGGACGCCGCGAACCTCGCGATCTGCGGCAGGGTCCGGAGACAGCTCGGACTCGAGGACAAGGTCCGCATCGAACACCACATCACGGAGACGTACAAGAGCATCGTGCGCCAGCCGTATTGCAGACGTGACGACCTTCTCGAAGTGGCCCAGGAGATTCCGAATATCTCGGCGAAACACGAAGGCGGCGACCCCGAAGCGGAAATGACGATGGACCATCCGTCCGATATCCTGGACTACTTCCGCGACAAGTCCGAGGTCCTCGCTTCCGGCGACATGCCGAAGCTGCTCGCGAACTACCTCGGCAAACACGCCGCCGTCAACAGGACGGCCGAAGCGCTCACGAAACAGCATATCCCCTTCATCGCCGCGCCGCTGCTTCACGGACGCTGATACGAACCGGCGGGGCCGGATTCCGCTCCTTCGGAATCCGGCCCCGCTTTTTTTGTCCGCGCATCTCTTTCGTTTCTTTCTAGAGGCGTTTTTCCACTAATTCTTTTTCGTTCGCAGAAGGAGGCTCTTTCCCGTACAGAAGGTCCGCAGGAAGGAATCCGACGAAAGGCGCTCGTCCCCCATCGAATCCCCGAGAATGTGTTGCACCGCGGCGTCGTATCGCCCTTCGCCGCAACGCGAGGACGCTATCGCGAGGTATCTCGCGAAGGCTTCGATGGAGATCCGGTCGCTTTTTCCCCACGGCCACGGCGATGTTCCTTCGAGGTAGGGCAGAAGGACCTGGAACGCCCCGCGCAGCGACCGCCCGTCTCTGGAGCGATACCCCCACACGTCGATGCCGACCCGCTCGCCCACACGGGCCAGAGTGACCATGCCGGCGAGGGTGGAGAACACGTCGTCCTGGGGCCGCGGCGACAGAACCTGGCGCGAGAGCACGCCGTCCGGTTCTATGGTCCCGGCGATCTGCGCAAGCGACGAGCGGACAGCACGGCGGGCCGTCTCCCTTTTGCCGAGAAAGTCCGCAAAGACCGCAATCTGCGCGTTCGTCCACACTCCGAGCCGCCCGGGCGTTCGCACGGCGCTCTTTCCAAAGGAACTCTTCGTCAGCCACGCAAGGTACGCGTCAAACCAGCGGATAAGCCCCTTCCGGTCGGCGGCGGAAAGCGCCGGGGAGCGGTCGAGCATTCGCAAGGCATCGACAAGCGGGATGAAGAGCGCGCCTTCCTCGATCCCGGCCGGACGTCCCTTCGGACCCCCCGGAAAGCCGCGCGCGAAACGCAGGCTCGGATGCATCCGGGTTGCGGGCGCGACGAACCATGAGCGAAGCAGAAAGGCTGCATGGTCGGCGTACCGCTCGTCCCTCGTGAAGAAGTAGGCGACCGAGAGCGCATGCACGGATCGGGTCATGTCGACGATTCTCGAAAAGTCGTACCGGTCGTAGCGTTCGACCTCGCCGTTCGTCCCTCCGGCGCGCCGGAAATAACGCCTTCCCGCACCCGGAAGCACCGGAAAGTATTCCGGATCGAGGCTCGCGTAGTGATGGAGGTCGCCGCTCGCCGGATGCTCCGTCTTCTCCGTCACCGTCTGCATCAGCGTCCGGAGCGAGATGTCCGCTTCGCGCATAAAGCCTCTTTCCGTGTCGCTCAGGAATGCCGCGTTTTTCATGCGGGCATTCTTCCACAGGCAGTCCATCTCGGCGCCTTCGTACAGGAGAAACGAACTCCCGCGTTCTTCCGATATCCAGGTCAGCGCATGTGCGGCGCCGGAAGTCACAAGCGCCATTCCACAGAGGAACACCATCGTAAGCACAAACAGCCGGCAGCAGTTCCGTCGCATACCGTTCTTCCCCCCGTTCTGAGCGGTTCCCTATCGCGTACAACTGGTATTATATGTCCTGTCGCATCCGCTGTCTTGAACGCAACGCAAAAATTCCGGGAAATCGAATGCGCCTTTTTTCTCGATTTGTCGCATTCACTCGCGAACGAGCGTTCCGTCGCGATATTTCCTGCATTGACGGAGAGTGATCACCCATGACATGGGGATACGTTATCGCAACGCTGCTGCTGAACGTCCTGGCGAATCTCTTTTTGAAGAACGGCATGTCGTCCCTTGCCGGAGGAGGGAAAGAGGCGCTGCTCCACATGATCCGGACGCCGTCGATCTACATCGGCGCCGTCTGTTACGGCGCCGCCTTCGTCACGTACAGCCTCGCGCTGACGAAGATGCACCTGAGCATCGTCTACCCGCTCATCACTGGAGGAATCGCCGTCACGCTCGCGCTTGTTTCGGTCACCCTATTCGGGGAGACGCTCCGGATGGGGCAGGCGCTCGGGATCGTGCTGATCGTTGCGGGCATCTGGTTTCTCTCCCGATGACAGGCCCCGCCGCGAAAGAGGCTGTCGTCGCCCCGCTGCTTTCGTGGTTCCGGCGGAACGCGCGCGATCTTCCCTGGAGACGCGGCTACGATCCGTACCACATTCTCGTCTCGGAGTTCATGCTGCAACAGACGCAGATGGACCGGGTCGTCGTCTATTTCCTCGAATGGATCCGTCGTTTCCCGACGCTGAAAGCCTTGGCGCGGGCGGACGAAGCCGAGGCGCTGAAACTCTGGGAGGGACTTGGTTATTATTCCAGATGCCGCAACCTTCTTGCGGCCGCCCGGACGATCGTGGAGACGTGGAACGGACGCGTGCCGGAAGACCCCGCGTCGCTGATGACCCTGCCGGGAATCGGCCCCTATACGGCCGGGGCCGTCTCCAGCATCGCATACAACCGTCCCGTTCCGGCCGTGGACGCAAACGCGCGGCGCGTCGTCTCCCGTCTGGAGGCCCGGCCTTTCCGGAATGACCGCGACGTCGCGTCGTTCCTGGCCGGAATCATTCCCGACGACGAACCGCGGTCATTCAACCAGGCGCTCATGGAGCTCGGAGCGCTCGTCTGCACCGCAGCGCGCCCATCCTGCGACGTCTGTCCGCTGAACTCCGCCTGCAAGGGACGGTCGAGCGGCGCGATTCCCCTCACGCCGTCCGCGGCGGTCATGCGCCGGCCGACGCGACCGGCCGCGGCAGCGGTCCTCTTCGCCGGCGGAAAGGTGTTCCTTCGCAGGCGTCCCGATGCGGGGCTATGGGCGGGAATGAGCGAATTTCCATGGGAGGAGACGGCGCCGGACGAGTCGCCCGAATCGGCCGCACGGCGCGCCATAGCGCCGTTTTACGAAGAAACCGGAGCAGTCGGCGTCATCGGTCCCGTATCGCATGCGTTTACCGGAAACCGCATCCGGCTGACTGGAGTCCTGTTGCGTCTTCGCCCGGAAAGAGAGACTCCGGAGAGTCTCGCTCGGGCGCACGGGCGCTGGGTCCCCCTGGAAACGCTATCCGACGAGACGCTGCCCGCTGGATCCAGAAAGCTGCGGGACCTGCTCCTCCGGGACGTGAACTCCCGCTCCCATCCGGAGATGACGCCCGAGGGTGTATGATACACGCGTTCCTATTTCCGCGGAGGAAGGTGATGCCGTTGAATCAGGTCATCGAGACAATCAGAAACAGACGCAGCATCCGGAAGTATCTTCCGGAACAGATCTCGTGCAACGAACTCGACGCAATTCTCGACGCGGCGATCTGGGCCCCGAGCGGCCATAACGATCAGCCGTGGCGTTTCCTCGTCATCCAGGACGCCGCGACGCTCGACGCGATCAACGAAGAAACGAAGAAGAACATGAAAGAGTCGCCCGTCGAGTGGGTGCGCGAAATGGGGAACAACGAGAAATTTCACGTGTTCTACCATGCCCCGACCGTGATCGTCGTCTCCGGCAAGCAGGATGCGAACAGCATCCTCAAGCCGATTGTCGATTGTTCCGCGGCGATACAGAATATGCTGCTCGCGGCGACATCGTTGGGCGTCGGGAGCTGCTGGATCGGCCTGACGGCCTTTTTCTTCGCGAACCGGGAGAAAGTCCGCGAACTCGGCATTCCAGAAGGGTGCGTTCCGTACTACTCCGTTACGCTCGGCTACCCGGACCCGACCTTCACGCCCGGTGCGCCGAGGCGGAAAGAAAACAGCGTTTTCCGGTACGCCGCTCCCGGTACGAAGCGCTGACGCGACGCGCGGATATAGTATTGCTTTCAGTCTGAACGAAAGGTGGTGCGTTCCGTGAAAACCGTTGTTCTGGGAAAGACGGGACTTCGAATCTCCGAACTGGGTTTCGGCGGCATTCCGATCATCCGGCTTTCCCCGGAAGAAGCCGTATCCGTACTCCGGCGGGCCTACGACCTCGGCGTAACCTTCTTCGACACGGCGAACGTCTATCACGACAGCGAGGAGAAGATGGGCGATGCATTCCTGGGAATCCGGGATGCTATCGTTCTCGCCACGAAGAGCATGAAGCGTACGGCGCAGGGGGCGGCCGATGACATCGAACGCAGTCTCAAGATGCTCCGGACCGATCGCATCGACCTCTTTCAGTTCCATCAGGTGTCCCAGGAAGCGGACTGGCAGGCGATCACGGGGCCGGGCGGCGCGATGGAAGCGGCGGAGGGGGCGCGGAAGGCGGGAAAGATCCTTCACATCGGCATCACCTCGCACAGCATTCCGATGGCGATCCGGCTCATCAAGACCGGATTCTTCGAAACAATCCAGTTCCCGTTCAATTTCATCGAGGACGAGGCCGCTCTGGAGCTGCATCCGATCGCGCGTTCGCTCGGACTCGGCATTCTCGCCATGAAGCCGTTCGCCGGAGGCGCCATAAGCGATGCGAGAACCGCGTTCGCGTTCCTGCGCGCCCACGAAGGCGTCGTTCCGATCCCCGGGTGCGATTCCGTGGCCTCCGTGGAGGAAATCGCATCGTTCTATCGGGATGGACTGGTCGCGACCGGCGAGGATCTCGGGCGCATGCGGGCGATCAAGGATGAAATCGGGACGGAGTTCTGCCGCAGGTGCGAATACTGCATGCCCTGTCCCAGGGGGATTCGCATCGCGCAGGCGATGATCTATCCGCTGCTCGCACACCGCATGTCCCCCGCGGTCGCATCCGGATTCTCGAAAGCGGTGATGGATGCCGTTCCGGACTGCGTTTCGTGCGGAATCTGCACGAAACGGTGCCCCTACAGTCTTCCCATTCCGAGACTGCTGCGGGAAAACCACGAACTCTATCTGCGACACTGCTCGGAGGTCGCCCCAGACTGAGAAACGACGGCGGAGCGCACAACGGGATCCTCCGTTGCGCTCCGCCGTTTTCGATCCGACTTACCCGTTCAGAACGTCTTCGAGAATATCGAGTCCGCGCTTGACGTACTCCGGCGACGCCTGCGTTCCCATGTGCCCGATCCGGAAGACGCGTCCCGCCAGAGGGCCGTAATTCCCGCCCACAACGACGCCTTTCTGCCGCAGCGCCTCGTCGAGTCTGCCGAAACTCCATCCTTCGGGGAGGAGCGCCGCCGTAACCGTCGGCGAACTGATCTCCTCGGATCGCGGGTAGAGAGAAAGCCCCATATCGCGAAGCCGCTTCCGGCAATACGCCGCCGTTTCCGAATGCCGCTTCCAGGCCTGCTTTATCCCTTCGCGAAGCAGATCGTCGAGCGCCGCGTGGAGCGCGGACATCGAGTGCCAGTTGTGCGTATAGGGGAAGAGCCCCTGTTCCACGCAACGCCTCCACGGAAGCAGCGCATCGTACCCCGCGTAGGCGTTCCGTTCGATCCTCTCCCACGCCTTTTCGCTGACGCTGACCATCGCCAGATCCGGCAGGATTCCCAACACCTTCTGGCTCCCCAGCATCCCGAGGTCGATTCCCCAGTCGTCGACGCGCAGTTCGACGCCCCCGGCGCTCGAAACGAAATCCACTGCAAGCAGCGCTCCGGTCTCGCGCGCGATCCTGCCCAAGGGTTCGAGCGGCGTGATCGTCCCGCTCGGCGTTTCGCAATGAACCGCCGTAATCAGACTCGGCCGGAAGGAAAGCGCTTCCTCGCGCACCTTCTCAAAATCCGGAATATCGTTGAACGCCGCGCAAACGCTTCGTACGTCCGCCCCGAGCGACGACGCCATATCCGCGAATCCTTCGCTGAAAAGGCCGTTCACGACGCACAGAACCCGATCTCCCGGCCGAAGGACGCTCTTGAGCGAAGCCCACAGGGCGAGCATGCCCTCTCCCGACATGGTGACGACGCTCTGATTCGGCGCCAGGAGGAAGGACTTCAGCTGCGCCTCGACCGCTTCATAGAGTTCAAAAAAGTCCTTCTCAAGATCCGCGCTCCCGAAGTTCTCCGCGTATCGGTCGAGATGTCGTTTTTCGACCGATACGGGCCCCGGGACGAGACCAACCGGATATGTCCGCACGCTATCGACTCCCTTCGTTTTCGTTTCTTCATTCTGATCATACGGCATCGCGCGTCGTTCGTCCCGTTCCTGTTCAGCGAAGGAAGAGGCGGATCTGGCCATAAGAAAACGGGGCTGCTCCCGCAAGAGCGCCCCGTTCGTATTCCGGAAAACCGGTTTTGACAGCGTTTCGTGTTATCCGGCTACCACTTCAGACCGGTGATGAAGATGTACAGGATGGCGACGGGAGCGAGGACCTTGCAGACCCACATCCAGGGCTCCATGAGCCCGAAGGAGTACTCGCCGTTGTTGGAAACTTCCTTCCTCGCATCGGCGGTCCAGAACCAGCCGACAAACAGGGAAATGAACACGCCGCCGAGCGGCAGCAGGACGTTGGACGAGATGAAGTCCATGGCGTCGAGGAAATCCTTGCCGGCGACCTTCAGACCGCCGGTCAGGGAGATCGCGGACGGCACGCCGATCGCAAAGATGACGATCCCGAGGACCCATGCGGCTTTGGCGCGCGGCCATCCCTTATCGATGAAATACGCGCACACGACTTCAAGCAGCGAGATGGAGGATGTGAGCGCCGCTATGAAGAGCAGGATGAAGAACAGCGCCGACCAGATCATTCCGCCGGTCATCTTCGCGAAGACACCGGGAAGCGTCACGAACGTGAGGCCGGGGCCCGCGCCCGCATCGACGCCGAACGCGAAGACCGCCGGGAAGATGACGAGACCGGCAAGGAAGGCGACCATCGTATCGATGAAACATACCTGAATCGCGGAGCTTGGGAGAGCTGTCTTCCGGTCCACATAGCTCCCGTAGGTGATCATGCATCCCATTCCGAGAGACAGGGAGAAGAACGCCTGCCCCAACGCCGCGCCGAGGCTTCCGCCGGAAAGTTTCGAGAAATCCGGTTTCAGATAGAACGCCAGCCCCTTTTCCGCGCCGGGAAGCGTCACGGAGCGGACGATGAGAACGACGAGGATCACGAAAAGCGCCGGCATCAGGAACTTGCAGTAGCGTTCGATTCCCTCGCCGATTCCCTTCGCGACGATGAAGATCGTTGCGAGCATGAAGATCGCCTGGTAGATGACGACCTGCGTCGTGTTGGTCACGAATCCGCCGAAGATATCTCCTGCCTTGCCGGCCGCAGCAGCGTCCATGAGGCCTGTAAAGGAGAAGATCGTGTATTTGATCGTCCAGCCGCCGATGACGCAATAGAAGGACAGGATAATAAACCCGGCAGCGACGCCCATCCAGCCGACGATCGGCCAGAAACCGCCCTTGAGTTTCTCGAAGGAACCGACCGCATTGAGCTGCGCCTTGCGGCCGATCGCCATCTCCGCGAGCATCACGGAGAATCCGATGATGAACACGATTGCGGCGTAAATAAGGACGAACGCTGCGCCGCCGTTTTGTCCGGTTATGTACGGAAAGCGCCAGATATTACCAAGACCTACTGCAGAACCTGCTGCCGCGAGGATAAACCCGAGCTTGCTGCCCCATTGCTCTCTCTGTTCGGTCACTGCGGTATCCCTCCCTGAGTCTTGATAAATTCACCGATAAATTGAAATACTTTTTCTACCCTCCTTTCGCACGGTGTTTCGTATGACGGAAGTGATTATACATCTGTTCGCAGTTTTCCGGGAGTTCCTGATTCAAGAATCGTGAAGATTGAAAGGCATGTCTCTTCATTTATGTACTTGACTAAAATAATCCACCTTCAGTTGTCTTTCCGGAGGGAACGGGTACAATACGAAAAGAGGGGGAATGCCCATGTGCCTTGCCATTCCGCATACGATCGAGTCCATAGTCGGAGAACGCCTCTGCGTGGCTCGGGCAGGATCCGCGAGAACCGAAGTTCGCACCGACCTGATCGAAAACGCCCGTGTCGGCGACGTAGTGCTGGTACACGCCGGTTTCGCGATCGAACGCCTCGAGGAGCGCGAATCCGAAGAGTTGCTCCGCCTCTTTGACGAGATCCGCGCGAAATCTTCCGGAATCCCGCAGTGACGCATCCTCCGGCTCCTGAAGCGATCATCCGGGCGCTTCGGGAGTACTCTCCCCGTTCGCTCAACATCATGGAAGTCTGCGGAACGCACACCGTCTCCGCATTCCGATCGGGCGTCCGATCGGTTCTGCCCGAGGGGTATCGCCTGATCTCCGGTCCCGGGTGCCCCGTCTGCGTGACATCCCAGGGCCAGATCGACGGCGCCGTCGCCCTGGCGGACGTTCCGGACGCAATCGTCCTGACGTACGGCGATATGCTCCGGGTTCCGGGATCCAACGGCTCTCTCGCGGACGCGCGGGCCCGCGGACGTGACGTCCGCGTCGTCACAAGCGCCATGGAAGCCCCGGACATCGCCCTCGCCTCTCCCGGAAGACAGGTCGTCTTTCTTGCCGCAGGCTTTGAAACGACCGCCCCGGCCACGGCGGCGATGCTTTCGGAAGCTGCGGGACGGGGGCTCCGGAATCTGTCGATCCTCTGCCTCCACAAGCGAACCCCCCCGGCCGTCCGCGCGTTGCTGGAGGACGCGGCGCTCGGAATCGACGCGCTGATTTTGCCGGGGCATGTCTGCGTCATTCTCGGACACGCGCCTTTTCTATTCATTTCGGAGCAATACGAGCGTCCGTGCGTCATCGCGGGCTTTTCCGCCGAATCGATGCTTCTCGGCGTTCTCGATCTCACAATCCAGAGAGCCCGGGGAGAAACAGCGTTGCATTCCGTCTATCCGGACGCCGTGAAAAGCGAGGGCAACCGGAAAGCGACCGAGCTCATGGACCGGGCCTTCGTCCCGTGCGATTCCGTCTGGCGGGGGCTCGGGAAGATTTCCTCTTCCGGAATGCGGCTTGCGCCTTCGTTGAAGGATTTCGACGCGGAACTCCGTTTCGGCGTTTCACCGGGAGAACCGCCCGAGCCTCGCGGATGCCGCTGCGGCGACGTCCTGCGCGGACGCATCACTCCGCCCGAGTGCCCGCTCTTCCGGACAACCTGCACCCCCGCAGCGCCCGTCGGTCCGTGCATGGTTTCGAGCGAGGGAACCTGCGGCGCGTATTTCCGTTTTTACAAGGGAGGCACTGTAGCATGGGAGATTTCCTGACGCTGGGACACGGAAGCGGCGGACGACTGACGAACGATCTCGTGCGGCGGATCACGTCGGTCTTTCCCGCCCCGGAAACGCCGTCCGCATTCGAGGACTGCGCCTACCTTCCCGATGGATATGCCATGACGCTCGACGGCTTTACGGTCTCGCCGCGCGTCTTTCCGGGCGGCGACATCGGCAAGCTCTCGATCTGCGGGAGCGTCAACGACCTTGCGGTCCGGGGCGTCCGGCCGGAATGGATCGCGATGGGGCTCATTCTCGAAGAGGGGATCGCCGAGGAAGAAGTCATCGGATATATGCGAAGCGCCGCACTCGTCTGCAAGGAGCTCGGAATAACCCTGACCTGCGGCGACACGAAGGTGGTTCCGCATGGGGCCGCCGACGGAGTGTTCATCACGACCTGCGCGACGGGCCGCCGGGAGACCGCACGAAACCTCGGAATGCACGCGCTTCGCCCCGGAGACCATCTCATTCTCTCGCGCTCGTACGGACGTCACGGCGCGACGATCGCCGCGCAGCGCTTCGACCTCGACGTTCCGGGACTCGCGAGCGATTGCGCTCCCCTCTGGGAACCCGCCAGGGCCCTTCTCGACATCGGGGGACTCCGCTGCATGAGGGACTGTACGCGCGGCGGGACGGGAACCGTCCTGTGCGAATGGGCTGAAGGCGCAGGCGTCGGAATCGAAATCCGCGAGGACGATCTGCCCCGGGATCCCGATGTCCTCTCCGTTTGCGATATTCTGGGGTTCGACCCGCTCTACCTCGCCTGCGAAGGCTGCATGATCGTCGCCGTCTCCGCGGAGGATGCGGACACGGTCTTGTCCCGCCTTGCGCAATTCGCTCCCTGTAGCGGCGCCGCGGATATCGGCGTCGTCACCGAAGGGCATCCGGGTCTGGTCGGAATGAGAACACATATCGGGGGACACCGCGTCGTGGATATGCCCGTGGGGGAGATTCTTCCGCGCATCTGCTGATACGGAGCCGGCGGTTCAGCGGTCAGGCGTTCTTTCCTGCGTCCTCCGCCTGCTCGCCCGAGACTAAACGGACACGCTCGATCGCACAGGCGCGTCCGGATTCGTCGTCGATTTCCAGGAACACACCCTCGACACGGACGTTTTCCTCCGACACTTCGAATCGACTCGGCATTCCCGTCAGAAAGCGC
>CALMZW010000021.1 GCA_937870605.1 uncultured Synergistaceae bacterium | reverse complement strand
GAAGGCCAAGTGGTTCAAGTAGAAACGGAATCGGAGCGAACCGGGCTGGAGGCTTTGAGCCTCCGGCTCTTTTTTTCTCCGCCGGTTTTCCCCCGCTGCTGCTCGCGCAACTCCTGCGGATCGCATCTGAGGATGCGTTTGTTTTCCCGATCTCAGACGGCCCGCATTCTTGAATGAAACGAGCCCCCGCGGGTCGGCCCCGCGGGGGCTCGCTTCGTTCTATGACGGGCGTTTCGCCCGCCCCGGGGTTCGTCCCCGATCCGCTAGAACTCCGTTTGCGGCTGGTACGTCTCGAGGAACTTGAGCGCGCCCTTTTCCTGACGCAGGATGGCCGCGGGCTTGTTCAGCGGGTTGTGCGTCGCCTTGTCGAGCGTCAGCGTGAAGTGCAGCAGCTTCAGGTCCTTCGCGGACTCGATGGCGTCGCGAACCGCGGGACCTTCCGCCTTTCCGGCGCGTTTGATCGAGTCGGCGACCCACTGGATGAGGTCATACGCGGCGACCGTGTTGACGATCTCGGTCGGCTCGGCGTTGAACCGCTTCTTGAACTTCTCCTTGAGCGGCGCCAGGATCGGATCGTCCGGGCTCAGGTGATAGACCCAGTAGCTCCCTTCCATCGCATCGCCGCAGATCTCGTACATATTCGGGCTGTATCCGTCGCCGCCGATGAAGAAAGGCTTCCACCCCATCTCGGCCGTCTGCTTGATGATGAGCGCCATTTCCTTGTAGAGCAGGGGTAACGCGATTCCTTCGGCGCCGCTCTTCTTGAGGTTCGTGATCTGCGCGCGGAAATCGACGTCGCCGCTCCGGAACGCCTCGACCCCGACGATCTCGCCGCCAAGGCCCTTGAACGTCTTGATGAAGTATTCCTTGAGCCCTTCGGAGTATTCGCTTCCGATGTCGTGGATGATCGCAGCTTTCTTGACGTTCAGCTTGTTGTAGAAGTACTCGGCCATGACCTTTCCCTGGTAGGGGTCGGTGTAGCAGATCCGGAAGGAATACGGCCGCGGCTTCTGCGTCTTCGGATCGACCGTGACGGTCGGATTCGTCGAGAAGGTGCCGATCTGCGGGACCATGCCCTTCTCCACGATCGGGCCGACGGCGATATTGAGTCCGCTGTAGTTCGTGCCGCCGATCGCGACGACCTTGTCGACTTCGATGAGCCTCCGGGCCGCGTTGATGGCGTCCTCCGCGCGTCCGCGGACATCGTACGTCACGAGTTCCAAAGGACGACCGAGAACGCCGCCCGCCGCGTTGATCTCCTCGACCGCGAGGAGCGCTCCGTCCCGTTCATGGGCTCCCCACGTCGCCCCTTCGCCGGTCAGCGTCGCCAGATAGCCGATCTTGATCGGCTCCGCGGCCCAGGCCGTTCCGAAAAGCACCCCGAACAGACACGCAACGACGAACACTCCCACGACCTTTCTCATCACTAGCACCCCCGTGTTTACAGAATAGGATGACTCTGAACCCAAGTGCAGATGATAATAGCACAAAATTACGGGCGCCACTCATAGAATGCTTTGGGTCGTCCCGGTCGGCCGTCCTGAACGACGACGTCTCTCCGGATGACGATCCCGCGCTCGACGAGGTGCTCCAGATACCGGTGCGCCGTGACATACGCAAGCCCGCATCCGGCGGCCGCGTCGTCGCAGACGACGGGTTCGGGCGCGTTGCGGACGAATTCCATGACCGCCCGCATCGTGTCGCGACTGACGCCTTTCTTTCGTTCCTCCCAGTTGAGCTGGTCCCTGTGTCCGAGGATGCGTTCGTGAAGACGGATCCGGGCCGCGAAATCCGCAAGCCGCACGGGCTTCGTGATGAAGTCGTCCGCTCCCGCGAGGATCAGCTCCGAGGCGAGACTCGGGTCGTCCTCGACGGTGAGCGCTATCAGGATGACGCGCGTGTTGAGGGCGCGGACCCGTTTGATGATTTGCCTGCCGTTCATGACGGGCATGTGGTAGTCGACCAGGAGCATGTCGATTTCGTCATGGCGCACCCAGCTCAGGCATTCCTCCGGCTCGGTGGTCGAATGCATGCGCCATCCCGCGGTCGTTCCCATCGCTTCGAGCGTATAGAGGATTCCCCTGTCGTCGTCGATCACGCCGATGTGTAGTGTCATGACATCCGGCAGCCTCCTTCGGTCGGGATTTTCATTTCCGCAACGGCGCCGCCGTCCGCCGCGTTTCCGGTGGACAGCGATCCGCCGTGGCTGTCCGCCACCATTGCGACGTACCGGAGACCGATTCCCGTGGAATTCCATCCGGAGGCGCCTGCGCGCGTCCCCACCGGGAAACCGGGGCCGTGGTCGCGGACCGAGATGACAGCCTCCGGCCCGTCGACGCGAAGATGGAGCCCGATGGGGCCCTCGCTGGCCCGGGCGGCGTTCTCCAGCAGATTGACGATCGCCCGGGAAAGGCGCACCATGTTCACCGGAACCATGACGGACAGATCGTCGGATGAACCGGATACGGACACTCGCGGCCTCCAGGACAGGGAACTCGCCTGGCTCAGGACGTACTCCAGAAGCCGCGACAACGGGACGGTCCGCCGCGACTCTCCGTGAAGGATCTCCGAGACCATGTCGCTCATGGAGCCGCAGGAATCGAGGATGACCTGCGCGTGAGCGCGGATTTCCGGGCTTCCCGTCTCCCGGATCACATCGGCGAGTCCCGTCACGACGGTCAGCGGACGTTTGAGATCGTGAACGAGGCTCTGTTGTTCGCGGATCGTGCGGTCCCGCAGACGCTCCTCCCGCATTCGCGACAGCTCCCGCTCGCGCTGCCGGAGCAGGGCGAGGTGGCGGAGGCGTGCGCTGTAGCTCACGAGAAGCCTCGTCGTGATGACGCCGGACGCGAAAATTCCGATCCCGACCAGCGCCCCCGCGATGTTGAGCGTCCCTTCCATCCCCAGGATCCGGGCGATCTGCTTGATCGCCGTCGAAAGCTCCCCGCGTCCGGCGCCCCAGGCAGTCAGCGCCGGCATGACGTCAAGCCACTGAAAGGACCCGACGAACAGCGCAAGCGCGATCATCCGTCCGCCCCAGTCCCTGATGTCGGCCGTGAGATACTTCAGCAGGACAACCGAAACGATCGAAAGCGCCGCCGGGGTTCCGAAATGAAGAAACGCCCGTTCGATGAAAACCGGCGCAAGCGAATAGCAGGCCGGGATGCCCACGATCGGGACAAGCCGCGATAGGGCGCGCCGTTCGGGAAAGAGTCCCGCGAGGCCGTCTCCGATCAGGAACCACCCGACGTAGAGACAGACCGCCCGCAGATAATTGATTCCCACCAGCAGGGACGCCGCCGCAAGCAGATAGCCGCTGTCCGGACGCTCCGCCGCCGTTTCGAGCAGATCCAGAACCTCCCGCACCGGAAGCCGGTGCCCGGCGATCCAGAGGAAAAGCGCGACGACGCCGGTCAGAAGGATGGTCCATTCCTTCGGCGTCGTCCTCATCGTCCGTCGACCTTCCAGCGGGAATGAAACAACAGGGCGACGAAGAAGACGCCGAGTCCGAAAAGGGCCGGAAGGATCCGGGTCGCATTCGTCCGCGAGCGCGGGGCGTCGAAGGGGACGCCCATGCGCTTCGCGAGGAACCGGAAATCCACCGCGTGAAAGACGGGGATATCGCGCGACAGGGCCCAGCCGACAATGCTTTTTTCGTCGGCGACGCCGTCTTTCGGAAGAAACCCGTTGCCCGAATGCTCGTTGCCGACGCCGAAAATACTGCTCGACCCTCCCACAGTGATCACAAGCCCCGGCGAGAACGTTTCGAGACGGCTGATCTTCGCCGAAAGGATCCCGTCGTACGTTCGGGCTTCGAGAAGGGGGATTCCCTCTTTCGCCGCGGCGTCCGTCAGGATCTTCCGCCCCTCGTCGCCGATGCCGCCTCCGGTCTCATCCTCCCCGCCGAGCGTGTACCAGGAGGCGCGCGTCTTCAGAAAACCGCCGCGATGGAAGATCCCTTCCATAAGGGGCCAGGGACACGCCGGATCGTTCGCCCCCCATTGGGACGCACCGAGGGACGCCGCGAACAGGATCCTGCATCCGAGCGCTTCCGCGGCCGCGAGCGCATTCAGCACGAACCCCGGAAACGAGCCCGACGCAAGGACGGCCACTCGATCCCCGGAGCGGAGTCCCATCCGGGCCATCTCCCGGAAAAGGACCACGGACCAGAGCGGATCGGCGGCCGTGCGCTTCGACGGAAGGCTTCCGAGCGTGGTCGAGATCGGGCTCCATTCGACTCCGATCAGCCCGAGGCGTTCCGGGTCTTCCCCGCTCTTTCCGTATCGCGCAGCGGAAAGGGTTTCTTCGGCATTTCGGACCCTCTCCCAGAGAGCGGCTTCTTCCGGAGAGAGCGCACCCCCGCGCGAGAGCAGCCACAAAGCAGCCAGCGCGATGGAAAGAAGCACGAGCCGGACGCGGGAAATCCGGGCGAAACGGGCCTGCGCCTTCAGGAAGACGGACGGATCCACGGGCGGCCTACCTCCAGCCGGACGCAATCGCCAGCACGAGCGATGCTCCCCAGGAGGCCGCGACGGAAACGGAGGCCAGTCCGGAGAACGTCGCTGCGATTCCCTGCCGCTCGACGTCCGCCGCGACAAGCCCCGGCACGACCCATCCGAGCCAGGGAAACCCTTCGCCGCCCCATTCTCCGGGGAGTGCGAGCCGAACGGCAAGCGCGCACAGCATCGCGAACGCGACGCGCTGCCGTCCATAGACGGAAAAACGCCGGAAAAACAAGCGCAGCGCCACCCCGAGAAGGAGCGCGGCGCCGAGCGAAAGACAGAGCGCCTGCGGGTTCGAGAAGCGCATTGCGACGAGGCCGGGCGTGATGATGCCCCCGGGACTCTCGCCGGTCTGCCGGAAATAGAACATCCCCAAAAGGATGCCGATCGCGATCGTTATTCCGTCCGGATCATTCATGCCGTTCCTCCCCATCGAGCAGCGACAGAAGACGGAGCGGAGCCCCGGCTGCGTTGCCGCACCCGAACACCCGGCCCCTCCCCGAAATGGATCGAACGAGGGCGGCGTCGTCCTGTTCATGCGCGCTGCCGATCCGGACGATCGCCCGCCACCGCCTGTCCGAAAAGAAGCGTTCGAACGCGGCGTCGCGGCCGGGTCTGTCTCCGCGTCCGTTGTACAACAGCGTCGTCTTCTCCGGGGCCCAGGAGAGCGATTCAAAAAGCCGCCCCGTGGACTCCACATCGTTGGCGGAAAACGCGAACGCCAGCTCGCCGCCGTCCAGGGGAAACACCCGGAAATCCGCGATATCGGGAGCGAGCGAACGCATCGACCGCTCGACCTGCGGGCCGCGCAGCCCGACGCAGGCGCATGCGGACAGCGCCAGAGCGATATTCTCCTCACGGAAGTCCGGAGCCGACGGGACACAGGTCACGGGACAGGCCAGACGCCGCATCGCTTCCGCAACGAGTTCCGTTTCGAGCGTCGCAGACGTCATGACGACCGGAACACCGGGCGCAATGCCCCGGAGCAGAACGTCCGCCGCATTGCGCGTTCCCTCGCCCCAGGATTCCCGGTGGTCCTCCCGGATGTTCGTGAAGACCGAGAGCGTCGGTCGGAGCCATCGCACAGCCGCTTCCTGCAAATCGGGAGACACGGCGCTGTTTTCCAGGACGACGGCGTCCGCTTCGGGAGGCAATGAATGAAGCCACCAGCGTATCTCGGCAACGTGAGCGCCGGACGCGCGCAGAATCTGCCGCTCTCCGTCGGGGCCGATCTCGCGCGGGACGACCCCGGTGATTCGCCCGAAGGCGCGAAGGCCGCAGGACAGCAGACCTGCCGTACACAGGCGGACCAGCGAACTTTTCCCGCGGCACCCGGTGACCAGAATGCGGATTTTCGGTTTCGTTCGTCGTTCCCGAAAGAGAAAAAACACCCGTTCACGCTCCTGTCGGTCCTATTCTACAACCTTCCCGCTCGCAGTTCACACCCCGCTCGCGGTTCACAAAAAAAGCCGGACCGGGATACCCCCGATCCGGCCGAAGCATCCCGCCCGCGCGACAGCAGGGGGCGGGCAAGGAATACCTAGTAGCCTACGGGAACGCCGAGGCGACGGCTGTCCGCGCCGCCATCCATCGTCACGGTCTTCCAGTCGAACATGATTCCCTGGGACGTTCCGAAATAGCCGCCGAACGGACGGACTTCGAGGTCATGTCCCCGAAGCTTGAGAAGATCGACGACCTTCGGATCGACGCCCGTTTCGATCAGGAGCTTGCCTGCCTTGCCGCCGCTCGCGAAGTTGAAGATTCGGGGCTGCTCGATGGCCTGATCCATCGTCATTCCGAAATCGACGACGTTCATGAGGATCTGCGCGAGCGCGCTGATGATGCGCGTCGCTCCGGCGGAGCCGAACGTAATGAAGGGTCTGCTCTCGCGATCGGTGACGATCGTCGGAGACATCGACGAAAGCGGCCGCTTGCCCGGTTCGGGCGCGTTGACGCTCTTGGGGTTGAACGCGAAATCGTCCATCTCGTTGTTCAGCACGAATCCGTATTCCGGGACGATGACGCCCGATCCGAAGAAGTAGTTCACGGTGTTCGTCGACGCGACGATATTCCCCTGCGCGTCAACGACCGAGAAGTGGCTCGTCGAAATATGTTTCTCGCCGCCGCCGCGAAGATCGGCCGTCTTCTGCGCGCCCTTTTCGAACGCGCTGGGATCTCCGGCCGCAACTTCTTTCATGACTTCCATCTGCTTGATGAGCCCGGCGCGTTTGGCCGCATATCCCTTGTCGGCGAGTCCCTTGAGCGGGACCTTCACGAACGCGGTATCCGCCATAAAGGCGCCCCGGTCGGCGTACATGAGCTTCATCGCTTCGGCGAGCGTATGGAGGTGCTGCGCGGAGTTGTGCTTCCACTTTCCGACAGGGAAGGTCTCCATGATGTTCAGCAGTTCGACGATGTGCGTGCCGCCGCTCGATGCGGGCGGAACGGAATAGATCGAGTAGCCGCGATAGGTTCCCTTGACGGGCTCGCGTTCGACGAGCGAATAGTTCGCGAGATCTTTCTTCGTCATCGCGCCCCCTGCCTTGTTGACGGCGGCCACGACCGCATCGGCTATGGGGCCCTTGTAGAAGGCGTCGGGGCCGTTCTTGGCAAGCAGGCGAAATGTTTTCGCAAGCTGGGGCTGCTTCAGGATCGTGCCCTTCTGCGCCGGCAGGCCGTCGACGATGAAGACGCACGTGGGACTGTATTTCGAGAGCTTCTCGAATTCATCGGTGATGATCTGCTGCTGCATCGGATGGACTTCGAAGCCTTCCTCGGCGAGGCGCAGCGCAGGTTCGGCGACCTGTGCGAAGGACATGGTCCCATACTTCCGAAGAGCGGCGAACATCCCCTTCACGGCGCCGGGGACGCCGACGGCCTTTCCGCCGAGTTCCGACTCCTTCGCCTTTTTCGACGCCTCGGAGGCGAACATATCCTTCGTCGCGGACTGCGGAGCGATTTCGCGATAGTCCAGGACGACCACTTCGTTCGTCTTCGCGTTGCGGATCGTCATGAAGCCGCCGCCGCCGATTCCGGAAGCGTTCGGTTCGACGACATTCAGCGCGAGCTGCGTCGCAATAGCCGCATCGACCGCATTTCCGCCCTTCTCGAGGATTTCGACCCCCGCCTTCGAGGCCAGTTCGTGGGCGGAAGAAACCATTCCGTTCTTCGCACGGACATCGACAACGTCGGCCGCAGAGGCCGCGCACGCAACAACAAGCACCAGAAGCCCAACACAGACAAGAATCCGTTTCATGTCTACACCTCCCGTTTTTTTGGAACAGGTTTCAAAAACGCTTCGACACCCTGTTTCAGAATCTCCTCGTACTGAGGAATACCTTCCAGCGTCACCCCTTTCCCGGGCCGCACCATCTCGAGATTCTCGACGAATACCCTGATCGCCGTCACGTGGCGTGCAACCCGATAGGCTATGAGCTGATTTCCTTCATAGGGAATGAACAGACGGCCGAGCGCGGCGGCTTTCACGTAGGCCTTGTCCTCGCCGGTCAGCACAAGCCGCTCGTCCGTGCGTCCGCGCAGACGGCCCTGGCTCGGATTTCCGGTTTCCAT
Source organism: uncultured Synergistaceae bacterium (assembly GCA_937870605.1). GTDB lineage: Bacteria > Synergistota > Synergistia > Synergistales > Aminobacteriaceae > CALFXN01. Next base: position 3,487 of record CALMZW010000021.1, on the reverse strand, counting down.
GAGGATCGGCAACACATCCGTCGAGTCTCCCCATTCCCGGTGACTCAGGCCGCGGAGGTTCTTCGGAGAGGGCTCCAGGCGGATGGGGATTCCCAGTCCCTCGAGTTCCATCGTGACGATCGCCGCGAGCTCCATGCTTCGCTCATGCGCAACGATCGCGTTCACAACGGGGTATTCGGGCGACGCCTCGTGAAGATCGAACGCGAGGTCGACCTTTTCCTTCCGGATGAGCTCCACGATCGCGAATGCGAGTCGCTCGGTCATGGAGCCGTCCGGTACGCCCGGGTAGCATCGGTTCAGGTTGCTCCGCTCCTTCCCCGAGAGCTTCTGCCCCGAGGCCGGATGAACGTAGATTTCCGGAAAGGGCCATTCGTCCGTAAAGTTCGTCGCGCGCGAACCATACCGGAAAACGCGTGTGCTTCCGTCTTTCAGCGCGAAATGGATCCGCTGCGGATGCCCCTCCTGGGGCGAGTTGTGCGTCAGGGCCATCGCGTTCGCATTCGGAATCACGATTAGTCTGCCGCGCGGGACCGAAGCGTTTTCGAGAAAGAGCGTCGCGGCAAGGATTCCGGCTGACTCCACGGGGTGCGTGCCGCCGAGGATGAGCACCGTTCCGCCGGGTTCTTTGCCTTCCCGGATGAACACCGGCGTATCCGCGGTCGTTCCCTTCAAGGGCGGGAAGTATTCCGACAGCATTTTTCTCGCGAATCCCTCCGCGGGCGCGAACACGTCCGGCGCGTTCATGACGCGGAAATCCCGCGCCGCGACGAACGCGACAAACAACGAGAGAAGAAGCAGGAGAATCGCCGTTTTCCACGAAGCCGCAGGCTGTCGCATCATCGGGCGCGTCCTCACTTGATCATCAGGAGTCGGAGCACGAGCGGAACGACGACGAGCGCCGCAGTGGCCTGCTTCCAGAAGTCGCGTTCCCGGAACATGCAACGGATCACCAGCGCCAGAATCACGAGAACGAGAAGGCGATACACGAACGTCATGCGAAAACCCTCCTTAGTACAGTACGGCCGCGACGCCGTTCGCTCCGAGAATCAGGATGATGCCCCATACGGCCGTCACGAGCCCCGGGACGAGACAGCGGCGCAAAACGACGAAATAGTTGTCCTCGCCGATCACCTGCGCCGCGAAGATACCGGCGAGCGCGGTCGGCGGCATCAGATCTCCGAGACCCGCGATCAGGCTGACCGCGGCCGTCACGACGATCGTGTTCTTCCCGAGAAGCGCGAGAACGAACGGAACGCCCAGAATCGAAGCGGCGCCGAACGCCGAGATGGCGCCGAACAGCGGGACAGTGGTCGCGATCGCGAGGTAGATGAGGAACGACGGGAGGGCGAGCGCGGAAACCACCACGAACCCCTGAACCCCGATGAGCGTCATGATCTGGATGAACATCCCGACACCCATGAGGATCCCCATGACCGGCAGCGAATCGCGGACGGCTTCCGTCGCGGCCTCGAGGGGATCGAAACGCGATCCGGACGCGAGCGCCGACAGCGCCGCAAGCACGAAATCGACCGGAAGGCCGAGTGCGGGCCATACATCCGGGAAGAACTGCTCCCCCGCCATGAGCACTACGAGAACCCACACGGGAAGAAGCAGTCGGGCCGAAAGCGGGACTTTCTCCATCCGCCGCAATTCCTGCTCCAGCTGCTCGCCGCCGCCGCCGGAAGCGCGGAGGTAGGGATAGACCAGCGTCACGGCGGAATAGGCCGCGAGAGGGAGCGTACAGGCAAGCAGCGGGCCCGCGAACCCGACGTAGGGCATGTCGATGCCGCCGCCGATGATCATCGCGGGGATATTCACCGGAGGGGCGATCATTCCGTAGATCGCCGCCATCGCGATCAGCGCTCCCGCCCGGTCCGCCGGAACGTTCAGCCGCATCATCACGGGGGCGACGAGCGCTCCTGCCGTCAGAACCGCGGCCGTCGACGAGCCCGTTATCATCCCGGGGATCATGACGATCCCCGTCAGGCCGAAGGAAAGCCACAACGGACTGTTCCGGAACTTCCTGATCACGAACGCCGCCAGTGATTCGAGAAGCCCCGTCTTCTGGAGCGCTTTCATATAGATCATCGCGGAGGCGATAATCAGAATCGTATCGATGTAACCGAACGCGCCCTCGACGAGATGTCTGATCGGGATGCCTTCCCCTCCGAGCAGGGCGCCGATCACGGCCGCCGCGGACATTGCGATCGCAATGGGAAGCTTCAGCCGGAACGCCCCCGCGGCGAACGCTCCGATCATCACTGCGGCATAGAGGCCCTCAGGCCAGATCCAGCTCATGCCTTCCGCCCTATTTGGCCGGGATGCCCCACTCCGCCAGGATTTCCTTCAGCGGTGCGGCGACTCCGCTCACGTTCGGCGCTCCATGAATCGGGGTCTTCTTTTCCTTCGTGAGATTCGTGAAGATGCCGTCCGCGTTTCCCCCTTCGACCACGACGAGCTTGTCCGCGGCAGGCGCCACGGCCGTAATGAATTCATCGGAGAGTTTTCCGCGCCGTCCTTCTCCGCCGACATGCATCGCGAGGATCTTTACGTTCTTTCCGGCCGCGGCCTTCAGAAGCGCGGAGAGGCGCGCGATCTCCTGATCCTTGTCGATCCCGGCCGCTCCAAGTCCCTTCGAGCTTCCGCCGATGACGACGATCAGGATCTTCTGCGTCAGCCCCTCGGGTTTCATCAGCGGATCCGAATCAGCCTCGACGCCGAGCTTCTTCAGCACGACGCGAACCATCATCGCATCCGGACTCTGCCCCGCGGACGTCAACGCGATATCGGCCGCGAATGAAGCACCCGCAAAACACAGAAGAACGCAAACAGCGACAAACACCTTTCGAACGGACACCATAGCGATCCCTCCTCGACTCGATCCGAGCAAACATAATTTTCTGTATATTTGTAGTGTAGCCGATAGCCGACGCTTGTCCAGCTTTTCTGTCTTTCTTATCTTTTATCTCTGTCCGGCCGAAATACCCCTGTTGGGTGTTCGAGCCAATGCGGGAAGAACGCATATCCGCGAAGCCCTCCGAAACGATATAATAGTCCGGATATTGATGGGGCGTCCTGCCCCGGGGAAGGATTGAAGAATCATGCAGGAACCGGTGAAGGCGCTCGATCTCGAGTATGAAGAGTGGGTGTCTCTTGTGACGGAGCGGTTCGGAGAGTCCCGCTTCCGCGCCGATCAGATCTGTCAGTGGATGTATGACAGAAAGACGTTCCAGATCCATTCGATGACGAATCTCTCGAAGGAGTTGCGCGAACGCCTGGCGTACGAACTCATGATCGCGCCGCCGCTTCTCATCAGGGAGCAGACGTCGCGGGACGGGACGCGGAAGTTCCTTTGGCAGATGGAGGACGGCGAGCGGATCGAATCGGTGCTGATGGACCACGGAAACTACAGCACAGCGTGCCTCTCGAGCCAGGCGGGGTGTCCGCTGAACTGTTCCTTTTGCGCAACGGGACAGGCCGGCTTCCG
>CALMZW010000020.1 GCA_937870605.1 uncultured Synergistaceae bacterium | reverse complement strand
CCTGATATCCGTCCGGGACTCGGGGGAAGGGATGACGGACGATGTCCGTGATCGCATCTTCGAACCCGGCTTCTCGACAAAGGGGAAGGAGCGCGGGTACGGTTTGTTCAACCTCAGGAACGCCGTCGAATCCATAGGAGGAGACGTCTCCGCGTCGTGCATTTCCGGAAAAGGATGCGAGTTCGTCGTCTGTCTTCCCAACCGGGAGGAAAATCCGTGAAGACCGAAACGAAGCCGATCCGGGTGCTGATCGCCGAGGACGACCCGATGGTCCTCGACATCCAGAAACAGTTCGTCCATGCCGTTCCGGGTTTCCGCGTCGTCGGAACTGCCCAGAACGGAGCGAAGGCGCTCGACCTTCTCGACCGGCTGCATGCGGACCTTCTCATCCTTGACCTGTACATGCCCGAGGTGGACGGCCTCGAAATGCTCGACCGGCTTCGCGAGACGCGAAAAAAAGTCGATGTCGTGATCGTCTCGGCCGCGCACGAGGTCGCCATGGTCAAGGATGTGCTTCGGTACGGGGTGTTCGATTACATCGTCAAGCCGTTCACCTTCGAACGATTCAAGGCCGCGTTGACCGCCTACCGCGACCTGATACGGAAGATTCTCTTCGGGCAGGATGAGTGCAGCCAGGAGGACATCGACCGCTTCTTCCTGCTGCGGAACAGGAAGAATATCCTTGCGGGAATGCCGAAGGGGCTCAACGCGGGCACGCTGGCGAGAATCGAGGAAATACTGCGTGAATCCCGTGCGTCGCTCTCGTCTGAAGATGTGGCCTCGGGAGCGGGCATTTCAAGAGTGACGGCGCGGAGGTATCTCGAGTACCTCGTCGAGATGGGGAAGGCGGATGTCGAACGAGCGTATCGTGAGATCGGCCGCCCGGTTCATATGTATTCTCTCGTCCACCCCGGGAAGGACAATTGAACGGTCTCTTTTTGCACAGTTTCGGTCGTTGTTCCCTATCGACTATCCCTTGCTGACAAAGGCCGTTTTCCCGCAACCGGATTCCCGTCTCGTACGAAATGTTTTTAATCCGGACAGAACGACCCAATGCTTTGCAAAAACAGCCGAATAATTCCATAATCAATAAGAAGCCGGTGTTTTGCGCCGGGCGGGGAAACGCTTGAAACCCAAAGGAGGGGAAAGATCCATGAAACGTAGTATGAGACTGTTGTTGCTTGCCGGAGTTCTTGTCCTTGGTTTGGCCGTAGCGGCGAATGCGGCGGATTTCGTGTTCAAACTCGGGCACATCGCCGATCCGGAGAACCCCTATGCGAAAGGCGCCGAAAAGTTTGCGCAGCTCGTCAAGGAAAAGACGGGCGGAAAGGTCGAGATTCAGGTATTCCCGAGCAGCCAGCTCGGAAACCAGCGTGACCTCGTCGAAGGAACGCAGTTCGGAACGATCGACTTCACGATGACGAGCACTGCGGTGCTCGGCAACTTCCTTCCCCAGGCGGCGGTTTTCGATCTGCCGTTCATTTTCCGGGATGTTCAGCATGCCTACAAGGCGCTCGATACGGTCGGCATGGAAATCGCGGAGAAGCTCCAGGGCATGAAGCTGCTCGCCTACTACGAAAACGGCGTCCGGCACATGACGAACAGCAAACGCCCGATCAGGAAACCCGAGGATATGAAGGGTCTCAAGATCCGCGTCATGGAGCAGCCTATTTATATCGAGATGATAAAAGCCCTTGGTGGAAACCCCACGCCGATGGCGTTCGGTGAACTCTTCACCGCTTTGCAGCAGGGCGTCGTCGACGGCCAGGAGAACCCCGCCGCCCATATCTACACGGCCCGTTTCTTCGAAGTCCAGAAATACATTTCCCTGACCGCGCATACCTATTCCGCGGAACCGATGCTCGTGAGCCTTGCGGCGTGGAACAAGCTTCCCAAGGATCTTCAGGAAAAGATCCAGGCGGCGGCGAACGAATCCAGGGACTGGCAGCGCGACCTGTGCCGGCAGCTCGAGGAGGGCTACTGGACGAAGATCCAGGAGAGCGGCAAGAGCGAAATCAACCGGGACGTCGACAAAAAGGCGTTCGCGGATGCGACCCGGGGTGTTTGGGCGATGTTCGAAAAGAAGGTCGGCAAGGAGAACATCGAGAAAATCGTCGCGACGAAGTAGCACGGATCCGAAACATGCGGCGGGGGAACGACAGGTTCCCCCGCCGCAGTCAGTAAGGAGGTGGGCGCATGCAACGGATTCTGGACTGCATGGACCGGATTTTGCAGAAGATTATGATCGGCACAATGGCCTTCATGCTCTTTTTTACCTTCATTCAAGTCGTCGCACGGTATCTGTTCGAGAGCTCTCTCGTGTACTCCGAGGAGCTGTCGCGGTATCTGTTCGTATGGACGGTCTTTCTCGGACTGCCGGTCGTCGCGAAACGAGGAGGACATATGGCGGTGACGGCGCTGAGCGGCCGCCTGAAAGGAACGGCCGCCCGGACGATGTCCATCGCCGCGTATCTGGTCGGCATCGTTTTCATGGCGACAATGATCATCCAAGGCTTTGAAATGGTTCAGCGGACGTCGCAGCAGCTTTCCCCCGCGATGGAGATTCCGATGTCCTGGGTGTATCTCGCGATCCCGATAGGATGTCTTTTCATGATGCTTCAAATGGTTTCCGATCTGTGCGCGCTCCTGCGGAAGAAGGAGGGGGGCGCATGATTCTCTGGACGGTCTTTCTCGGATTTTTGGTGATCCTCTTCATGGGCGTTCCGATAGGGATCGCGCTCGGCGCGTCGTCCGCGATCGTTCTGTACGCGTTCATGAAGATCCCGCTGATCGTAGTGGCGCAGCGCATGTTCACCTCCGTGGATTCATTCTCGTTCATCGCGGTGCCGTTCTTCATGCTGGCAGGCGCGTTCATGTCCTACGGAGGGGTGACGAAGCGGCTCGTGAATTTCGCCCACGCGCTTGTCGGCGCTCTGGCGGGAGGGCTGGCCCTCGTGGTGTGCGTTACGGGGATGTTCTTCGCCGCGATATCCGGGTCCTCGGCTGCAACGACGGCCGCAATCGGGACGGCTATGATCGATGAGATGGAGCGCCGGGGATACCACAAGTCCTTCGCCGCCGCGGTCGTCGCCGCCGGCGGGACTGTGGGAATCGTCATTCCGCCGAGCATTACGATGGTCGTCTACGGTTCCATCGCGTCGGTCTCGATCGGCGATATGTTCCTCGGGGGCTTTCTTCCTGGAATTCTCATGGGCGTCTCAATGTGCTTCGTCAGTTATTTCATCGCGAAAAAAAGAAACTATGAGGGCGTCGGCTCCATCTCGTTTCCCAATATCGTGAAGACGTTCAGGGAGTGTGTCTGGGCCCTGCTGATGCCCATTATCATCATCGGCGGAATATACGGCGGAATCTTCACCCCGACGGAAGCGGCGGCCGTCGCAGCGGTGTATGGCCTTTTCATCGGCATGTTCGTGTACCGGGAACTGCGCCCGGCGGATCTCCCGAAGGTCATTCTTGAGGCGGCGATCAACACCACGATGATCATGTTCGTCGTCGGTGGGGCGAATCTGTTCGGCTGGATTCTCACGAACGCCCAAGTGCCGCATAAACTTGGGTTGTATTTCGCCGGGCTGACGACGAACCCGCTCGTTTTTCTCATGCTCGTGAACCTGCTGCTCCTGTTCATCGGAACGCTGATCAACGCGTCGGCTGCCGTGGTGATCCTGACGCCGATTCTGTTGCCGGTCGCGCTGTCTCTCGGGATCGACCCGCTTTTCTTCGGCGTCATGATGGTCGTGAATCTGGCGATCGGGTGCATCACGCCGCCCGTCGGACTCGATCTCTTCGTCGTCTCGGCGATTACGAAGATCCCGATAGAAACGGTCACGAGAGAGGTCACTCCGTATCTGTGCGCTCTTATCGCGGATCTTTTGCTCATTACCTACTTCCAGGATATCATTCTGATCGTTCCCCGCATGCTTGGCGGATAACGTCGACCCGGCTCCATGTGCGATCGATGTGGAGGGAGCGCCTGCGGGCGTTCCCTTTTTTTGTCCTGAACAACGGGAACGGAAAATGTTGTATATAATGAAGCGACCGGAGTCGTTTGCATCC
>CALMZW010000019.1 GCA_937870605.1 uncultured Synergistaceae bacterium | reverse complement strand
CACATATTCGGGTTCGCCGAAGACCGCGATGAGCGAATTGATGAGCGCAAGGGTCTTGTCCTCGTCGATAAATGGAGACTGCAATCGGATGGGGCGAGGGTACTTCGTGCTCGTGAAAAGCATATCGCCTTTGCCGAGAAGGCGTTCCGCGCCGGACGTATCGATTATCGTGCGGGAGTCGGTCTGCGACGGCAGGGAAAATGCGACACGGGCCGGAATGTTGGCCTTGATCAGGCCCGTAATGACGTTGACCGAGGGACGCTGTGTCGCAAGGACCAGATGTATGCCCGTCGCGCGCGCCATTTGCGCCAGACGGCACGCATAATCCTCGACCTCTTTCGGGGATGTGAACATGAGATCCGCAAGTTCATCGACAACGATGACGATGGCGGGAAGACGATCCTTGGGAAGGACATGTTCGTTATAGGTTTCCAGATTTCGGACACGCGCCGCGGCAAACATCTCGTATCGGGATTCCATTTCACGTACGGCCCAGGCGAGCGCCTGTACGGCCTTTTTTGCGGAAACGACAGGCTTCGTCAGCATGTGCGGAAGGTGCTCGTATATGCTGAATTCGACCCGTTTCGGATCGACGAGCAAAAAACGGAGCTCCGCAGGCGTTCGGCACGCGCAGAGTCCGTTGATACAGGCATTGACGAAGACACTCTTTCCCGAACCCGTTGTCCCGGCAACGAGGAGATGCGGCAACTCTTCCAGCCCTATGACCAGGGCTCTCGAATCGATTCTCACGCCCATCGGGAGCGGAAGGCGAAACTCCGTGCTCTGGAATGAAGCCGACTCAAGGATCGTTCGAAGGGAAATGCCTTGCCGTTTGGGATTCGGAATTTCGACGCCGACAAACGGTTTCCCCGGAATCGGGGCTTCAACGCGCAACGCAGGCACGGCCAGAGTCAGCGCCAGATCGTTTGCGAGACCGGATATCCGGCTGACCTTGATTCCGGGCGCGAGCTGGAGCTGAAACTGGACGACGGTCGGGCCGATGACGGTTTCCGCCAGTTCTGCTTCCACGCCGAAGTTCGCAAGTGTGGATATGATTGACATTCCTTGAGCGAGCACCGTTTCGGATTGTTCTGAGGGGACGGGAGGAGACGAAGGCCCGAAAATGTCGAGCGGAGGAGGAAAACCGACTTCCGCAGGCCCCTCCGAAGCGGAATCATCGGCAGTTTTAAAAACTGGTTCCGGAATCGCCCCGTCCGATGAGGCCGAGTCTTCCGGGAGAGGTACGGAGTCCTTTTTCGATTCCGCAACAAGAACGGCAGATTCGTCCCTGTCGGAACCGAACGCGTCGTCGACTTCAACAACGGCGTCCCCGGGGTTTTTCAAAAAAGGCTGCGGCGCGTCCGGCTTTGCGTCCTGTTCACGGACGAGCGGTTTTGGTTGACGAAGCGGAACGAGGTTGGCCATCCGGACGAAAAGCGTTTTTGCGCCCGACATGACCGTACGGGGATCGATAAGCCCATACAGCATTGAAGAAACGGATACGGCTGCGAACCCTATGAGAACGCTTCCAAACGGACCGCAATTCTTGAGAAGAAACGACGAAAGAAGCGCCCCGAAATCGCCCGGGAAAAAAAGAGGGTGCTTCCAAATTGTGCCGGAAGCTTGAAGAAGTCCCAACAAAAACGAGCTTGTCGCAAAGAGAAGCAAGGTTGCGGCAGTCTGATAGAAGAAACGGTGGATGGATCGTTTGAAGAACAGGGAGGCAAGAACGAAAAATATAAATAAACAAGGAATTATGACTGCGCCGCTGAACCGGGAAATAAGAAAAGAAGCGATATTCTTTCCCCAGAGTCCGGTCCACGGAGTCAGAAGCGAAGCCAGAACGTAGACGCTTCCGGAGAGGAGAAGGAATAGTATGGCTTCAACGACAGGAGAAACAGTTTCTGTCGAGTGATTCGATTGTTGCGTACCGCCTTTTCTTCGTGGAGAAGGGACGGGAGTCTCCGTATTCCGCGCCATTTCGTCACTCCCCTCCCACGATAAGGTCCGGTATGAGCAAAGCCGGCTGTCCATCGGAAACCGGAACGTCCTGTCCTTCTTTTCCGCAATAGCCGGGGAACAATTCCATATCGGCGCCGACTCCGGCGATGGATTGCAAAACTTGCGGCCCATTGCCGATCAAAAGCGCACCGCGAATCGGATGTCCGATCTTTCCGCTCCGCACACGGAACCCCTCCGTGACTTGAAACACGAAATCACCAGTGGTCGGATCGACCTCTCCTCCGCCAAGTCGGGTGACGTATAATCCCGAATCCATATCCTGCAAGAGATTTTGTTCCGTTTCTTTTCCGGGAAGAAGAAAGGTAGCGCTCATCCTCGGAATCGGCGGATGGCGAAACGAGGCGCGACGTCCGTTTCCACTGAGAGGAAGATGCATCCTTGCGGATGTGTCGCGATCCGTAAGGTATGTCACAAGGACGCCCTTATCGATAAGGAGCGTTCTCTGCGCCTCTGTGCCTTCATCATCAAAGCGGTAGCCACCGAACACCGACGGCAGCGTGGGATCGTCGACTATAGAAACTTCCGGTGAAGCGACAGATGTCCCGATCCTGTCCCGGAAGGTCGAGAAATCCTTCATGACGATATCGGCCTCGAGTCCGTGTCCGCATGCCTCGTGAATCATCGTCCCCCCGGTTCGTCCGGAAAGCAAAACCGGGAAATGGCCTGCCGGACATTTCGGTGCTCTGAGAAGCGCAACGGCCCGCTCAAGAACGATTACAGCTCTCAGGGAAAGATCGTTATCCCGAAGGAAACGGGTCTGACCGGCAGCGCTCGCGACGAGGTCCGAAGCTGTCTGGGCTCCGTTTTCATCGGAAACGGTGACGTGTATGGAAAAAGAAGTCCCGGTGGTCGTTTCGTTTCGGATGCATCGGTTCTCCGGATACACGAGTTTTTCTTTCGTTCCTGTGTCAAAACGAAGCGTTACTTGTCTGACAAGAGTGGACGCCGAGCGGAGCATCGCGTCGATGTCGCGTAATATTGAAGGAAATTCATTCGGGAGAGGCTCTCTCTCGTCGAAGATCGCGTCGTCGCCTGTTCCCGAAAAATACGCGGCCGGTCGTTTCGCAACGTCATCGTTGCGTAATTCGTTCACGCACGAGAGAGCCCGGGAAATATTTGCGCCGGAACGAAACGAGATCGATGAACAGGGGAAATCGCGGTGGACTGTTCTGAACGCTGCGCCGCTCGATATGGATGAGATGCTTTCGACAATTTTCGAATCTTCCAGAAGCCAAGAATTATATTCTTTTTGTTCGGCGTATAGGTCGCTCGCGAGCATTGTCCTTGATTCACCGAAACAAAGTGAATCAAGGAAATCGGCGGCCCGTTGAGAGACCGTCATTGCATCCTCCAGGAGACGATCGGGAATCCTTCGTCGCGGAGCGCCGACAGAAGGTCTTCAAACCGCCGGACGTTTTGGGGCAGGCAATACAGGGATACAATCCCTTCCTCCGAGTTTTCTGTCGTGACATAGCCTGTATTGTCGCAGTCGGAGACGATCCAGCTCAGAAGCGTCACGCCGGATGGAGATTCGAGGTGCACGGTGATGGGAATAAAGTCATCCATAAAACTGTTTCACTCCGTTTGCTTCCGGATGCTCCGGATATTTCGAAGATGTTCCGAGTAATTTTTCGAAAAAATATGTTCTCCGTTCTTTTTCAAAACATAATACAGATAGTCGTTTGCGTCGGGCTTCATCGCCGCAGTCCAGGAAGACAGCGAGGGAACGCAAATCGGCTCCGGCGGAAGGCCTTTTATCTTGTACGTATTCAGAGGAGAGTCGATCTCAAGGTGTTTGTTGAGAACTCGCTTGATGATCCGTCCCTGTCGCTTCCAGGCGTATACGACGGTTGCGTCTATCTGCAACGGCATTCCCATTCGCAAACGGTTTTCGATGACGCCTGCGATAATGGGGCGCTCCTTTTCGCGGAACGCTTCGCGCTCGATCAGAGAGGCGGCGACGGCTCGATTCAGAAGGTCCCTGGACGTCATGTCCTGTAACGACGCGCCGAGCCGAGCCCACCAGAGTTCCGAGGATGCCTTTAAAAAAGCTTCGAACGGTTTCTCCGGGACATCATACGTTTCCGGGAGCAGGAATGCAATTCTCGAGTCTGCCGAAACCGGGAGCAACGGGCGAAGCGACGCCGGAAAACACTCGTCTTTCAGCAACGTTTTTCTGAGCGAAGAAGCGGAGGTGGAGAAAGACTCTCCAATGGTAAAAATATCGGCGCCCGGGACGATCGTGAGCGAGATTTTTTCCGGAACGGCTGACTGAAGCTGACGTGCGACCTCCCAGGACGTCCCCTTTCGTATCGTATAGATCCCGGGTTTGAACGACCTGTCGAGTCGGAATCGATGGAGCCAGCGCGAGAAATCCGATGCGGACGGAACAACGTCTGCGGATTCGAAGGCCTCGGCGATTTCCATGCCGTTTTTCCCGGGTGCGATAAACACGCGCACCGGCGTTCCGGTTCCGAGCGGAAACATCCGATCCCAATCATCGGCCGTGACGCTGCACAATACGTAGATGAGCGCAATGGCGCAGAGAACAAACAGAAGGTCAAAAAGGGTCCAGATCCATTTCATGATGCGTCGTCCTGCGAATTATCCGTAGTCATACAAAGATACGTTCCGCAATTCCGGCATCCGCCGTCCGCGTTCAGCCCCGTTCGGGAAATGCTGTATCCTCGCCTCGAAACAACGGTGGAGCCGCATTTGGGACAAATCGTATCAGACGGGCGATTCACATTCCCCAGATAGACGTGCCGGAGCAGGCGCCTCGCTGTTGTGGCCATTGCGTCCAGAAGCGTTTCGGACGTGGCCGGCCTGCTCCAGCGGTGACGCGGGAAATACCGGCTCAGATGCAACGGAATATCCGGCGATATGGACGCAATCCATTCGACTTCGCGTGCGAAGTCATCAGGGTCGTCGCTGATATCCGGAACGACGAGCGTCGTAATTTCCACGTGGACATTCGCTTCGGACATACGCTCCACGGTTCTTTTGACCGAATCGATATCTCCCCCGAGATTCCGGTATGTGACAGAATCGAAGGTTTTCACATCGATATTTGCGGCGGAAAGGAACGGCAGAAGAGCCATGAGCGGCTCTTCGCGGATCATGCCGTTGCTGACCAGAACGACGGCTATCCCCTCTTCTCGCAAGACCGCGGCGCAATCTGCGATGAACTCGTACCAGACGAGTGGTTCGTTGTATGTGAACGCTACGGCGCGCGTGTTGTTCGTTCGGGCGAGACGAAGGACATCAGAGACGTCGATATCCTGTAATCGAATCCCTTTCTCCCATGTTGCGATTTCCCAGTTCTGACAGAAGGGACATGCCATAGAACAGCCGACCGTTCCAATTGAGAGAATGTCGGTTCCGGGTCTCCAGTGATAGAGAGGCTTCTTTTCAACAGGGTCAAGAGCTATTGACGAAGCGCGTCCATAGACGAGCGACGTCATGATTCCG
>CALMZW010000018.1 GCA_937870605.1 uncultured Synergistaceae bacterium | reverse complement strand
GATACGGTTCGATACGCAAGAAATGCGTCATCAAGGGGCATAAAGGTTCTGGTTTGCGCCGCAGGCCTTTCCGCGGCGCTTCCTGGGGTCGTCGCGGCGAACACGACGCTTCCCGTGATCGGGGTTCCCGTTCCTGCAGGAACGCTCGGCGGAATCGATGCGCTTCTGTCCATCGCGCAGATGCCGCCCGGGGTCCCGGTTGGCTCGGTTGGAATCGGAGGCGCGAAAAATGCGGCGCTTCTTGCGGTTCGCATTCTCGCGCTCCAGGATGAAACACTCGGGCGCAAGCTCGACGAATGGGCCGAAGCGGAATCGGGCCGGATTCTCAAGGCGCGTGAAGCCGTCGAGGGGATGCCGGCCGCGCCCTGCGAGGCGTACCGCTCATAACATCTGTATCAATAAAGTCAGGGGAGAGGCGGACCGCCTCTCCCCTGACTTTATTCTACAGAAACCCGCAAGACGCCGGGTATTTCAAGCGTTATTTCTTTTCGACGTTCTTCGCGCCGATCTTGCCGCCGGCCTGAGGCGCCCCGTCCTCGCCCGCGGAATGGGAGGCTGCCACCTCCCGGGTATCGCCGCTTCGGGACTCGCCAAGAAGCGTCTCCTGGAAACGGACGAGTTCCGCCAGCTCCCGAAGCTCCATCTGCTTGCCGCGAAGCTCTCTCTTCAGATAATCGGCATGCCGCTTGGCCTGAAGCTCCAGCCGTTCGGTCTGATCGCTGTACGAACCGATGGACGTTTTCAGGGACGCAACATCCTTTGTATTCATCTCGGAAGTCGCCTTGACGGAAGCGAACTGCTCTTCCATGGCCTTGACGGAAGCGAGCGCCGCTTCAACCCGCTTGCTCATTTCGGCGGTCGTCTTGACGATATCCTTGTTCGCAAATTCGATTTTCTGCTCCATCATGTTCCACATGGTGTTCAGGATGGTGATGCCCAGCGCGAAAACGAGGAACCCCAAAAGCATCCCGCGCCGTTTGGGCTGCGTATTCCTGACCGGTTCGCGCTGCATGACGGGAGCGTCGCATTCTTTCATTTCCGGCGCCGAACACCGCGTTTCTTCCTTCATGTCGTTGCAGGAGCATTCGTATTCGGTCGTGATGATGCCCTCCTTCTCATTCGCGCCGCTGTCAGTTTTTCCTTTTCTTTTTTTCACGTGTACCCACATCCCCTTTCGATTCGACGTAGAAATGAGATCTATTTCCTCAAGTGCGCAGAAAAGTACCCTATGGCCAATAGTACACCAATCCAGAGGTATTTCAAGGAACCGCTGAAAAGATCGCCGACACGATCCTTTCCGAACACGGCTATTCCGAAAAGAACAACGAAACCCATCGACATAAGGATAAGGACGATAAAACGCTGCATGCCTGTTTGCGGTCGAGGTTCGGGCATTCATCCGCATCTCCCTTCCTCGTGTATTGTACAAAAAAAAGAGGGGGAAGTCCCCCCTCTTTTTTCAAAAAACTCAAAGACAGGATATTTCCATCGGAACCTGTTTCTGATGGACCTGCTGCCACGTCTTTATCGGAAGTCCCCAGATCTTGATGAAACCGACCGCTGCGGCGTGATCGAAAGCGTCTCCTTCCGAGTAGGTCGCAAGATCGTGTTTATAGATCGCGTTGGCGGACTTCATCCCGCACACGACAGCCTGCCCCTTGAAAAGACGCAGTCTCACGACGCCGTTCACATAGATCTGCGTCTCGTCGTTGAACGCCCCGATCGCATCCATAAGCGGGGAGAACCAGTATCCTTCGTAGGTCAGCTCCGCGAATTTCGTCTCCAGAACCTTCTTGCACGCGATGACCTGCTTGTCGAGCGTCAGCGTTTCCATCGCCCTGTGGGCGGCAAGAAGGGTCATGGCCGCCGGGCATTCGTAGACCTCGCGGCTCTTGAAGCCCACGAGACGGTCTTCGATCATGTCGATGCGCCCGACGCCGTGTTTCCCCGCAATCGCGTTCAGCGTCTCGATCAGTGTGACCCCGTTCATCGGTTCTCCGTTCAGCGCAACGGGCAGGCCCTTTTCAAACGCGATCTCGACGAATTCCGGCTCATCAGGGGCTTTCGCAGGCGCGACCGTGATGTCGAAAGCGTCTTCGGGCGGCTCGTTCCAGGGGTCTTCAAGCGCGCCGCACTCGATCGAACGTCCCCACATATTCTCGTCGATGCTGTAGGGAGACGCGGCCGTTATGGACAGTGGGATACCATGTTCTTTCGCGTACGCGATTTCGGCTTCGCGGCTGAAGTGCCAGTCCCGAACCGGGGCCAGAACCTGCAGCTTCGGATCGAGGGCGTTCGTGCACACTTCGATCCGGACCTGATCCTGTCCCTTGCCCGTGCACCCGTGAGCGACGGCGACAGCGCCTTCCTTTTTCGCAATGGTGGCGAGCGTCTGCGCGATCAGCGGCCTCGAAAGCGCCGAATTCAGCGGATACGTCCCCTGATACATCCCGTTCGACTTCAGCGCGGGCCAGACGAACTGGTCCACGAACTGCTTCCGGAGATCCATGACGTACGCCTTGATCGCTCCGCTGTGAAGCGCCTTGTTCTTTGAAGCCTCGAGATCGACTTCCTTTTGACCGACGTCGGCCGTCATCGTAATGACGTCATATCCCTGCTCCGTCAGCCACATCGTCGCAACGGACGTATCCAGCCCGCCGCTATACGCCAGAACGACCTTTCCCTTGTCACCCATTTGGAGTCCTCCTTCTTTCCGGAAACAATAAAAGGCCCGTCCCGTGAAGGGACGGGCCTAGCCCGCGGTACCACCCATCTTGGCGAACGGAGTCGCCCTCTCGTCTCCTCGTTCCTACTTGGCCGCAAGGCCTTTCTTCGGAACAGGCTCACGGGCGCGTTCCCGACCTTGTTGCGGAAGGGCTCGCAGCCTGGACCCTTCTCTCTGAACGCACAACAGCCGGTACTTCTCCCGCTCATTGCCCCTCACGACATTTGCGGGTATTATAACAGGCGATAAACTCCTGTCAACTACCATGGCGGCCTATGACAAAAAGTTTATTGTCTCTATGCCGATTCCGCGCAATCCGTCGAGCGACGGGAAATGCGTCATGTCCATGTGAACCGGAGTCACGGAGACGAACCCGTTGGCGACCGCCCAGACGTCGCTCCCCTCTTCCATCCTGTCGGAGGCGCGCCCCGAGACCCAGAAGCAGAGCGTCCCCTCCGGAGAGTTCAACGAAGTGACCTTTTCCTCGTACAGCCGAACGCCCTTCCGGGTGACGCGCAATCCCCGGATCTCTTCCAGACTGAGGTTCGGGACATTCACGTTCAACAGGACGCCGGGAGCGAGAGGAGCCCCCTCAAGATGCTTCAGGATCTCCGCACAGATGCAGGCGGCGGATTCGTAGTGCGCTCCGCGCTCCCTCGGATTGCAGTTGAGCGAAACCGCGAGAGCGGGCCTTTCGAGAATAACGCCTTCCATCGCAGCCGACACGGTTCCCGAATAGGTGAGATCGTCCCCGAGATTCGGCCCCCTGTTTATTCCGGAAACGACGATATCGGTCTTCGGAACGATTGTTTCCACCCCGAGAACCACGCAATCCGAGGGAGTCCCGTCGCAGGCGAGCAGATCGACCGACGAATCGTACCCGCCCCTCTCGTGCGGAGGTCTGAGACAGATCGGACGCGTCAACGTCACGGCATGGCCGATGCTGCTCCGTTCACGTTCGGGGGCGATGACCTGAACATAGTGACCGCGTGAAGAGAGGCGGTTGGCGCATGTGACG
>CALMZW010000017.1 GCA_937870605.1 uncultured Synergistaceae bacterium | reverse complement strand
GATGGACTCCGGGTTCCCGGGCCCGTGCTCCGTGTCGATGATCAGAAAATCGAACCCCGCGAGCCCGGCGATTTCGACAAAATCCGGACACCCGGTTCCGAAGAACGGCCCGATCACCGTCCGCCCTTCCCGAAGCATTGCCTTGATCGTTTTCGTCATTGCCGCATCCGTCCCCTTTCAGAGCGTGAAATGCTTCGCATCGCCCCGATTATACCGCCTCAGGACGACGCCCGTGAAAGCGGACCTCGCCGGAATCACTCGGCGACGATGCGCGTGTTTCCGTGGTATTTGGACTCCAGAACGTCCTTCGGAAGATACGCATCCTCTTTGGACCGGATATCGTCGAGCCGGACAATCTTCGCGAAATCCTTGAAAACGCAGAGACGGTCGAGGTATTTCTCCGAGACGCCCTCCTCGCGGACCGCGCGCATGACGTCGAGCATGCCGCGCGCAGCGGCATAGAGGCTCGTCAGAGCGGGGACGATGTACTTGAATCCCATGCTCTCGGCTTCCTTCACGGTCACGAGGGGCGTCTTTCCCCCCTCGATGAGATTCAGCATCAGCGGCGCATGGACCTCGCGGGCGACGCGTTCCATCTGCGCCCTCGTCTCCAGCGCCTCGACAAAGATCATATCGACGCCGACATCCACGGCCGCCTTCGCGCGGTCGATGGCGTCGTCCAGTCCGTTGACCGCGAGCGCGTCGGTCCGGTACATGACCACGAAATCCGGATCCAGTTCGCCCCGCGCGTCCAGGGCCGCCTTCAGCTTTCCGAGCATCTCCTCGCGGGAGACGACCTGCTTGCCCGCCATGTGCCCGCAGCGCTTGGGCGCGACCTGGTCCTCCATGAACAGTCCGGCCGCCCCCGCGAGGCAGTATTCCCGGACCGTGTAGAACGCGTTCACGGCATTTCCGAAGCCGTTGTCCGAATCGCCGAGCACGGGGATATTCACCGCATGCGCAATGTTCCGGACCTGCGCGCACATCTCGGCAAAGCCGATCAGCCCAACATCGGGCCGGGCCAGGAGAACGGCCGCCGTTCCGTATCCGGAGTGCTGCACGACCTCAAAGCCGGCCATCTCGCAGATCCGGGCGCTCAGCGCATCGTACACCCCGGGCGCAACCAAAGCTCCCGGTCGCTCGAGCAGCTTTCGGAACTGCGTCGTTTTTCGGAGCTGCGTCATTCCATTCATCATCCTTTCGGAGCGTCTTCGTCGCGCCCGGTGGCGTAGCGTCGCTCCATATCCCGGACCTCGGGAAGACCGATCAGTTCGTTGAACTCCCCGAAGGGGATCATCCGGTCGACGACAGACTTCGTCGTCCCGTCCCTCTTCAGGGTCCGCATCAGTTCCGTCACCGCTTTGGCGATGACGTACGTCGACGAGACCGGGAAGATTCCCAGGTCGAATCCGATCTCATCGAGCTCGGCCGCCGACAGGAAGGGCGTCCGGCCGTGCTCGACCATATTCGCGATGACGGGGACGCGGAACGAGGACGTGATTCGCCGCATTTCGTCGATGTTCTCCGGAGACTCGATGAACACGATATCCGCGCCTGCCTCCTCGAACGCCTTCCCGCGCTCCAGAGCCGCGTCGATTCCGAAGTTCGTGCGCGCGTCCGTCCGGGCCATGATCATCAGGTCGTCGTCCCGCCTCGCATCGCACGCGGCTCGGATCTTTCCGACCATCTCCTGCAACGGGATGACCTCCCGTCCGAGCATGTGTCCGCATTTCTTCGGCGCGACCTGGTCTTCGAGCTGGATGCAGGCGACTCCGGCCCGCTCGTACTCCCGGATGGTCCGGGTCACGTTCACCGCATTGCCGTACCCCGTGTCCGCGTCCGCGATGACCGGGATATCGACGGCATCTGCCAGACGGGCCGCCCGGTCCGCCATCTCGGTCAGCGTGAGCAGCCCGACATCCGGTTTCCCGAGCAGGCTTGCGGTGGTCCCGTACCCGGTCATATAGACGGCTTCGAAGCCTTCCCGCTCGACGATCTTGGCGACCAGAGGATCGTGGACGCCGGGCGCGATCAGGATCTCATCGCGTTGCAGGAGTCGACGCAAAAGCGTCGTTTTCTTTTCCAAAATGTGGCGCCTCCTTTCCCCGCATGGGGGAACAATGCCCCGTTCGGCTCCGGACATCCTACATGACGGACGGGAGCCACGTGCTCATCATCGGGAAGAGCATCGTCAGGACAAGCATGCCGCCGATGATGAGGACGAAGGGCCAGACGCCCGTGATGACTTCGGACATGTGAATGTCGTCCCGAAGGCCGTTGATGACATACAGGTTCATGCCGACCGGCGGCGTAATGAGCGCCATGGTCATGTTCACGGTCAGGATGATCGCGTACCAGATCGGGTCGATGTGCAGCGCGTGCAGGATCGGCGTCACGAGCGGCATGGTCAGCAGGACGATCGACACCGTTTCCAGGATGCAGCCGAGAACGATCATGAGAAGGTTCATCGCGATGATGAACATCATCGGCGAGAAGTTGTTGCTGATGACGAACTCCGTAAGCTTCTGCGGAATCTCCAGCATCGTCATGACCCGGCCGAAAAGCACGGCCGAGGCGATGATCATGGCGATCATCGAGGATGTCATCATGGATTTGACGCAAATCGCCGGCAGTTGCTTCAGATTGATGGTCCGGTACACGACGAGCGTGACGAACAGGCTGTAGACGAGGCCGACCGCCGCCGCTTCCGTGGGCGTGAATGCGCCCGTGTAGATGCCGCCGATGATCAGGAACGGAAGGAAGAGGCCCCAAAGGTTCTTTCGCGTTATGGAGAGCCGCTCGGCCCACCCGGATTTCGGCAGGGGGACGAAGCCGCCGCGTTTGCTCTTGTAGACGGCGTACGCGATGAAGATCGCCGTGAGGACGAGCCCCGGAATGATCCCCGCGATGAAGAGCTTTCCGACGGATTCTTCCGTGATCGATCCGTAGAGGATCAGCGGGATGCTTGGCGGGATCAGGATCCCGAGCGTTCCGCCCGCGGCGAGGAGCCCCAGGGTGAATTTCTTGTCGTATCCGCGTTCGATCATCGCCGGATAGGCGACCATTC
>CALMZW010000016.1 GCA_937870605.1 uncultured Synergistaceae bacterium | reverse complement strand
ATGAATCTGATTGAGAACGCTGTGTATCCGACATGAGCAATCCAGACGAAGCCTTAAAAAGTTGTTGCCTGATTTCAAATGCTTGCGGACGCGTTTAAGAAGCAACCCGTAATAGCGTTTCTCCATAATGATTTTCATATCCGGATGCCGAGTTTGATGAAGAAACGATGCCTCTCATATAAGAAAGTAGCGTCAAAAAAATCGAAGCGAAAAAACGAAGCCATCGGTATGTCGTGAAACACCGCAGCGCACGTTTTGGGAGAAAAATATCTCAAATCCATTCGGAAGATGAAACGAGTCGTTTGCGTCGAAAACGGGACTTGTCGTCAAAACCGAAAAGATACGGCGGCCAGGCGCAGAATCCGTCGTTATCGGGCGCTTCTGCGGGAATGGAGTGCTTTTGCGGGCACGTGTTACGATCTTTTTACGTTGACGATCCCGGGGAATTTGTTGACGCGCCTCACCGATGTCACTAGAATCTAAACCGGTTTGTAAAGAAGCGTTTCAAAGTTCGGAGCAAGGAACGACAGAAAGTGCGATCTATCACCAAAACCCTAAGGAGGGATAGAAAGTGAAGAGATTTCTGCTCGTACTGTTTGTTCTCGCTGCACTGACATGCACATTGTTCGTCCACGGGGCTTCCGAGGCGGCGCCGAAGAACGCCGTGTTGCGCGTCATCACCTGGTCGGGATACGCTCCGCAGGAACTTCTCGACAAGTTCACGAAAGAAACGGGATACAAGGTTGAAGTCACCCTGAGCAACAACGAAGAGATGATCAGCAAGCTCCGCGCCACACGCGGCGGCGGTTTCGATCTCGCACAGCCCTCTCAGGCCCGTATTTCCTCCGTCGTCAAGCAGTACAAGATCTATCAGCCCATAGATTTCTCGAAGATCGACGAAGCGCAGATCGATCCCTCCCTTCTCAAGGCGGTCAAACAGAACACGCTCGTCGACGGCAAGTCCTACGCCGTTCCGCACGTGTATGGAACCGAGGGATTGGTCGTCAACAAGGCCAAGGCGCCTGACATCAAGGACTTCAAGGATCTTCTCGATCCGAAGTACGCCGGACGGGTTTCGTACCGCCTGAAGCGCCCCACGCTTATCGGCATGGGCTTTTCGCTCGGGCACAATCCGTTCGCCCTCTACAACGACAAGGCCGGATACCAGAAGTTCCTCGACGAGATGGAAAAGAAGCTCATCGCCGGCAAGCCGGTCGTGAAGACGTACTGGGATAACGGAGACCAGTTGCTTCAGCTGCTCCGTTCCGGGGAAGTCTGGGCCGCGTCCGCGTGGGAGCAGGCGGGATGGAAGCTCCACGCCGAAAATCCGGATATCGACTACATCGCTCCGGCCAGCGGCGCGCTTGGATGGGTTGACACGTTCGCGATTCCCGCCAAGTCGGAGAACCTTGAAGGGGCGTACGCGTACATCAACTTTATGCTGAAACCCGAAAACGCGGCCTTCTTCACGAACCGCGAGACCTACGGTACGGCTTCGAAAAATGCCGTGAATCATCTGAACCCCGATATCAAGGCCAACTTTACCCGCGGCCTGCCTCCCGAGGTCCTGGCGAAGATCAACTGGTATCCCACCGTTGCGGCGGGCATCGAAGAGATGGAAGGGAAGACGCTCGACAAGGTAAAGGCAGCCAGATAGACGATACCCCTCTTGTAGATTCTGCAGACGTCATATTCCATGACCACCGGCGATCCATTCAGGCGACCGCCGGTGGTTTTACATTGAGGTGACCGACACATGCGCATTGCTCTGTCAGTACAGAACCTCACCAGGCGATTCGCGGACTTCACCGCCGTGAATGACGTCTCGTTCGATGTGGAGGACGGGAAGTTCTTCTCCATACTGGGACCATCGGGATGCGGCAAGACCACCCTGTTGCGGATGATCGCCGGTTTCTACAGGCAGGACAGCGGAACGATCCTCTTCAACGGAGTCGATATGGGGGACGCCGCTCCGAACAAGCGCCCGGTGAATCTGGTTTTTCAGAATCTCGCGTTGTTTCCCATGATGAACGTCTACGAGAATGTCGCGTTCGGACTGCGCCGGAGAGGAGAGAAAGGGGCCGCGGTGGATCGCAAGGTTCGGGATGTTCTCGAACGGGTGGGGTTGCCTGACGCGGGAGAGAAACAGGTCAGCCAGCTTTCGGGCGGCCAGAAGCAGCGGATCGCCATTGCGCGGTGCCTCGTGCTGGATCCGACCGTTCTGCTGCTCGACGAACCGCTCGGGGCCCTCGACGCCAAGCTTCGGGAACACATGAAGATCGAGTTGAAAACGCTTCAGGCGAATGTCGGCACGACGTTCGTCTACATCACCCACGAACAGTCCGAAGCGATGGTCATGAGCGACAGGGTCGCGGTGATGAACAGAGGCGTATTCGAGCAGATCGGCACGCCCCAGGAGCTGTATCATCGTCCGAAGTCATCGTTCGTGGCGCAGTTCGTCGGAAGCAACAACAAGCTTCATGTGACGCTCCGGAGGGACATCCACGGCGCGGTGCTCGCCCGGTACGCCGACGGCGTCGATCTTCGGCTCTCGGAGGTGTGCGGCGACGTCGATGCAAACGAACCGTACGATATGTTCGTGCGTCCGGAGGCCATGGTGATCAACCCGGACGCCGCCCAGACGAATTTCAACTCCGTTCCGGTCACGGTGAAGGCGATCCTGTTCGACGGAGGGAACAGCCGCCTGCTGGTTTCTCCGGAAGGAACGAGCGACGAGCTGGTCGTGATGTTGCCGCAAACGAGGCAGTTCGACCACATTCATGCGGGCGACAGGATCCGTGTCGGCTGGGATGCAGCCGCATCTCTGTGCTTCCTGAAGAGCGACTGGAAGTTGTACGATGAAAAATAAACACGGCATCAGTCTCGGTTTTCTCTTTTTCTTTCTGCCGGTCGCGTTGTGGCTAACGCTGTTGATCGTTCTGCCGCACCTCGAGTTGCTCCGCCTCTCCTTCACGTCCACAAGCCATGAGGGCCTCACGCTCGTCAATTACATGGCGTTTTTCACCGAGCCGATCTACTGGCTGACGTTCGTCCGGACCGCGGCGTATTCGATTCTGGTGACGTTTCTGGTGATGGTCATCGCCCTCCCGGTCTCCTTCTACATAACGAAAGTGGCCCGGGTCCGCACCGGAGGCTTCCTGATGATGCTCGTCCTCGTTCCCTTCTGGGTGAGCGAGCTCATTCGCGTGTACGGATGGATCATCCTGTTGCGGGAAAGCGGCGTGATCAACCGGTTTCTCGTCTCGACGGGCCTGTTCCGGCAACCGGTCGAAATGCTGTACAACGACATCACGATGGTGATGGGGCTGGTCTACACGAGCATGCTGTTCATGGTGGTTCCGATCATCGGGGTGATGGACGCGCTTGACGATTCGCTCATCGAAGCGGCCTACGATCTCGGGGCCTCGAAGATCGCGATCTGGCGCACCATTATCATTCCGCACTGCACTCCGGGAATGGTTTCGGGCGGGATTATCGTCTTCATGCTGGTTCTGGGAAGCTATCTCACGCCCAACCTCATGGGCGGCAAGAATTCCCTCTGGTTCACGGAACAGATCTACAACCAGATCATCCTGTATTTCAACTGGAATCAGGGCGCCGCATTCGGCTTCCTTCTGCTTGTCCTGTCGTCGCTGATCATCTGGGCGGGGCTCCGGCTCACCGGCCAGAACCTCAGGGAGGTGGTCAAATGATCCGGACGCTGCCTTCCTCGAAAGCGTACAAACGCGGGTTTCACCTGTTCATTTTCACGTATTTCGTCATCCTCTTCGCACCGCTTGTGGTGACGATGATCCTGGCCTTCAACAATTCGATGTATCCGTCGCTTCCCTGGGAGGGGTTCACGCTCGACTGGTTCTTCGGCGACGGCCCGCAGAAGTTCGGCATTTTCCACGACGAGACGAATCTGCGGAGCCTCGCGACGTCGTTTCGCGTCGCCGCGGTCGTGATGGTGATCTCGACGTTCCTGGGGACCTGCGCGGCGTTTCTTTTCGAGCAGGAGAACTTCCGGTTCAAGGGCGTTTTGTACTTTCTCATGATCGCTCCGCTGGTCATCCCCGGCGTCATTCTCGGCATTTCGATCCTGATGTTCGCCAATTCG
>CALMZW010000015.1 GCA_937870605.1 uncultured Synergistaceae bacterium | reverse complement strand
GTGCTTTCGAACTTCGGAGAAAAGCGCGATCTTGTCGTCGACGGCGTCCGGGTCGGACGCTCGCTCGACGGCAAAGAGGAACGACGCGACGAGAGCGGTTCGATTATCGTCGTCATCGCCACGGACATCCCCCTCTCCGAACGGCAGCTCAGGCGGATCTGCCTTCGGGCCTCCGTGGGGATCACGCGGACGGGGTCCTATATCGGCAACGGCAGCGGCGAAATAGCGGTCGCGTTCACCACCGCCAACAGGGTTCCGCACTTCCCCGGGCAGCGGCGGATTCTTGAGATTCACTCGATCCACGACGATTACATCAACATCGTTTTCCGTGCGGTCGTCGAGGCGACCGAGGAGGCCGTTCTCTGTTCGATGCTCTCCGCCGGGGACGTCACCGGGCGGGACGGACACTCCCGAAGATCGCTCGCGGGATACGCGGAGTTCTTCCGGCGCTAGAACCACCCCGTCAGTTTCCGGAAAAGATACAGAAGCTCGTCCACCAACGAATTGCTTTCACGGGACATCGTCACCGACAGCGATGTCCCGTCGGTCCGGAAGACGACGTTCCCGTCGTCGGCTGTCGTCGCCGTCTGAACCCCGTTTTTGCGAAGCAGCTCCAGGACGCCCGCCTTCGGATGTCCGTACGGGTTCCCGTATCCGTACGGAATGACGGCGTACTGCGGCCTGACCTGATTCAGGAAGGACGCGTCCGTCCCGTCGCGGGAGCCGTGATGGGCGACTTTGAGAACGGTCGCGTTCGGGAACGTTCCGACGGACCTGCGTTCTTCCTTTTGCATGTCCCCCGTCAGCAGGAACGACACCGCTCCGTACGCGATATGGAGGACCAGGGAATTGTTGTTCGCGTCGCTTTCGGTTCCGCGAAGCTCCCGAACCGGCGCGACAACACGGATGCGAACGCCGTCGACAACTTCCTCGAAGCCCGCCTTCGGCGTTCCGAAGCGGATCCCCCGCCTCCCGACGTCCGCAAGGAATTCCTTCTGCGTGCGGGAGCCGAGCGCGAAACCGGAATCCCAGACCTTCCCCGTACGAAACGCCCCGAGGATCGCCTTCATGCCGCCGATATGGTCTTCATGCGGATGGGTGGCTGCGAGGATGTCGATTTCGCCAACGCCGCGCCGTTCGATGTACCTCACAAGCGACGAAGCGGCGTCTTCGGGCCCGGCGTCGACAAGCATGATCCGGCCCTCCGGAAAGCGGACCAGAAAGGCGTCTCCCTGCCCCACGTCGATCGCGTGGACCTCGAGGACTCCCGCGCAGGCGCAGGACATCGCCGTGAGAAGGACACACACTGCCGCAATGAAACGGATCTCCGTGCGCATGGACATCGCTCCTTCACGCCATCAACACAACCGCAGGAATTATATCGAAAAAAAACGGTCGGAACCGAAGTTCCGACCGTCATTCCACCAACGTACATTCACAAAGGCAAAACCGCGACTGCCCCTTATTCGCGTGTCGCCGCGAAACCGAGGTCGAGCCCCTTGAGGTTCGCTTCGAGG
>CALMZW010000014.1 GCA_937870605.1 uncultured Synergistaceae bacterium | reverse complement strand
GTGACCATCGTGTCCAGAAGCGTTATCGCTCCTCCGTACCCCTCGCCTTCGCGAAGGGAATAGACCGCGCGCGACAGCGCCTCGATCCGGGTCCGCTGCGAAGGAACCAGCTTCGGAGATATCACGGCGATTCTGCTCTCCAGTTCTTTCAGCTCGGGCATCTTCCCGCGTTCTTCGGATGTCGCCCCTTCGCCGATCTCCACGGACGGAATATGCAGCACCGTTCCGTCGGAGCGTATTATATCAATTCGGAGCAGCCCGCTTCCGTCGACGCGGAACTCGAGCCCCACGGATTCGCCCTTCGCCAGGTCGCGGAGCGTCTGTATCCCGATGACCTTCCAGCGGGCATACGATCCGGGATCTCCCTGCGCGATCCGCAGCGTCAGCGGTCCGGAGCCCACGCTCGTGAAATCCCGTCTTGCGGTCGCGGGAAGCGGCGTTCCCTTTTCCATGACGGGCACCGGCGTTTCGTCCGCAGCGATGATTCCGAGGCTCTGGGAAAGGACGTCTATCAGAAGCTTTTCGCCCGATGTCGTCGAAAGCGCCGCACCGAAGACCACTGCCTCGTCCGGACAGACGGAAAGCCGTTCGGGACGCGTGACGCGCTCCTCGAGCATCCGGCGGAGCAGGGGAATCCGACTGCTTCCTCCGACGAAGAGCAACTTTCCCGGCCGATGGCGGTCCCACAGGCGGCGGACTTCGTCCACCACCATGGAGATCCGGTCCTTGACCAGATGCTCGAACACCGCACGGGAAACGGTCACCGGAGGATGATGCGCGTAGTCCCCGAACGGAACCCATTCGCACTGTTCGCAGTCGGACAGGGCGATCTTCAGACGTTCCGCCTCGGAGAGGAGCATTCGCCAGAAAGGGGAATCGTCTTCCGGGGCGCCGATGCCCCCGGCGAGCCACGACGCCAGAAGCAGGTCGAAATCCCGTCCGCCGATGTCGCTTTTGCCGGTGCTCTCCAGAACCTGCCAGACACCCCGCTCGCTCTCGACAACCGATATATCGGCCGTCCCCGCCCCGAAATCCAGCACGAGAAACCGTCCCTGTCGCCCGAAAGCGAGCGCCGCCGCCGTCGGCTCGTTGATGATCCGGATGGAGCGAAACCCGGCGCTTTTGCCGCTTCGGGCGATCGCCGAACGTTCCGAAAAACTGAAATAGGCCGGAACCGTGAGGACGCACGAGGAGACGAAGGTTCCGAGCCACGCCTCGGCGTCCTCGCGCAACAGGACGAGAAGCGGCGTGAGAATCTCCTCCGCCGTTCTCGGCCGGACGCCGCACTGTCCTCTCCAGGAGCTCCCTATTTTTCGTTTCAGATCCCACCAGACGCGTGAGGGGTCGCGAATCTCCATCCGGAGCGCTTCCTCGCCGCCCAGATACCCGTCGGGCGTCCACGCGACAACGGACGGAGTGCGGTTCGCCCCCCAACGATTCGGAATGATTTCGGGCTTCCCGTCCCGGAGACAGGCCGTCAGGGCATAGCGCGTTCCGAGATCGATTCCGATGATCTCTTCGGCGGCCTTTCCCGCCGCGGATGCGCGCGTCATGAAGCAATCACCCTGCCCTTCAGAAGTTCTCCCTGCGCTTCGGCGACGAGGACATTCGCGATCGTCCCCTGTTCGGCGGACCCCGTCGCCTCGACCCTGAGATACTCCGGAATCAGCCCCTCGACGCTTGTATCCGAGCTTCGCTCGACCAGTATCCGGACCGTTCCGCCGGCAAATCGCCGTCCATAGGCCGCGAGCCGCGCGTCCGATGCGTCGCGGACGCGACGGACGCGCTCGGACAGGATTTCGTCGGGAACGCGATCCGGATAGGAAGCGGCCGGTGTCCCCTTCCGGGGCGAAAAGGGGAACGCATGCGTTCGCCCGATTCCCGCCCGTTCGAGAACACGCAGGGTGTTTTCGAACGCTTCGGGGGTTTCGCCGGGAAATCCGACAAGGACATCGGTGCTTATGTGGACATCCTCTCCGAGCGATCGCCGTATGCGGGCGACGAGATCGATAAAGTCCCCGGCGGTATGCCCGCGCCGCATCCGGGCAAGGATTCCGTCGTCGCCGCTTTGGAGCGGCAAATGAAGGTGCCGGCAGAAGGCCGGCGTTTCGGAGAGAACACGGAGTAACGTCCCGTCGACGGAAAAGGGCTCGAGGGAGCCGAAACGGATTCGTTCCACGCCCGGAACTCCGGCGACTCTGGCGACGAGCGCGGCGAGCGTTCCGCCTTTTTCCGGGCGGTAATCTCCGAGGTGAATTCCGGAGAGAACGACCTCGCGGCATCCCGCCGCAACGATCGAACGGATTTCATCGAGGACGTCATCCGTCGGGCGGCTGACCGAACGCCCGCGAACGTATGGGATGATGCAGTAGGAACAGAAGTGGTCGCACCCGTCCTGGACCTTCACGAAGGCGCGGGTATGCAGCACCGGCCCGCTGCTGCGCAGCCCGTCCCAACGGCTGTCGTTCCGGACGTCTCCGCGAAGGATGACCCGTTCCGCGAGCCCCTCCGATAGACATCGGGCCACGAGTTCCGGGATGTCGCTCTTGCGGCGGTTTCCAACAAGGATATCGACACCCAGGGCGCGGGCTTCTTCCTCATCGGCGGCCTGCGCCCAGCAGCCGCAAACGACGAGAAGTCCTTCGGGCTGTTCGCGCCGCAACCGGCGGATTGCCTGGCGGCACTTTCGGTCCGCCTCGCCGGTCACGGAGCAGGAAACGAGAACGGCTGCATGCCAGGGGCCGTCCTCCACGATGCGCGCGCAACGGGCTTCCATCTCGGAGGCGAGCGCTTCCGCCTCGGAAAGGTTCGTCCGGCACCCGAGCGTGACGATCCGGATCCGTCTACCCGCGAGAAGGGGCTCCATGGATGCGTGCGGTCACTCCCCACCATTCGCCGGAGAAAAGCTCCGTCTCCTCCGAAAGGCCCGCGGCGTGGAGCATTTCCAGGAAACGGTCGCGCTCCTTCACGAGAAGGCCCGAAAAAACGGCCGTTCCTTCGGGAGACAACACCTTTCGGACGTTCGGAAGCATTTCGAGAAGAGGCTCAAGAAGAATATTGGCCGTGAGGATGTCCACCGGTCCGGCCACATCGTCGAGCAGATTCCCCGGAGCGAGGTCGACGAGCGCGGGGTCGATGTTGTTGAACTGCATGTTCTTCCGGACTTCGTCCATAACGGCGGGGTCCACGTCCCTCGCGGTCACGGACCCGGCGCCGAGAAGCAACGCAGTGATGAAAAGGATTCCGGACCCCGTGCCGATGTCCGCCACCCGGGCCCCGGGGGAAACCAGATCTTCGAGAAGCTCGAGCACGATCTGGGTGCTTTCGTGATATCCGGTGCCGAACGCCGACCCCGGGTCAATGCGGACCGGAAGACGACCGTCGGACACGCCGGCGTCATGCCACGGCGCCATAACGATCAGCTTCGAGCCGACCGGCTTCGGCGGGAAGGCATCCTTCCATTTCGTGTGCCATTCCCTGTTTTCCACGCGCCCCATATCGATGATCCGGACGTCGGGATACGGAAGCATAAGCTCCATAATCACCTTGTTCCACCGTTCCAGCGGGCTCGAGCAGACGAAATAGAGCCGGGAGCGAACATTGTCCTCCGCTTCGGACATCTCAGCTCCTATGCAGCCGGAAAGGTCGGCGAGCGAGACAAGAAACTCCTCGCGATCCTTCCGGGCCTCCACAGTGAT
This sequence comes from uncultured Synergistaceae bacterium, assembly GCA_937870605.1. Taxonomy (GTDB): domain Bacteria; phylum Synergistota; class Synergistia; order Synergistales; family Aminobacteriaceae; genus CALFXN01. The sequence continues at coordinate 11,427 of CALMZW010000014.1, read as the reverse complement.
GTACCACCAGAAATTGTCCTGCGTCATGGCGTTCCCCCCATATCCTTTTCCCGTTCCGGAGCGCAAGAGACGAAAGGGGAGGCCATCGCCTCCCCGTCTCCGTTTGGCTTTATTGTATCACAGGCGCACGAATCACCCGCCGAAGAGCGTCCGGAACTTCGCGAACAGCCCCTGATCGGCGACCTCGACGTTCATTTCCTTCGCCAGCGCTTCCAGAAGGGCGCGCTGCTTCTCCGTCAGCTTCGTCGGAACGTCGACCGACAGATGCACAAACAGGTCGCCCGTGCCTCTCGCGCCCCTGAGCCGGGTTATGCCCTTTCCCTTGATCCGGAAGACCTTTCCGGATTGCGTCCCCGCCGGGATCTCAAGAAGCTCCGGCTCTCCGGTCAGCGTCGGAACCGAAACCGTGCATCCCAGTGCGACCTGCGGGAATGTGACCGACAGCTTGCGGTGCAAATCCGCCCCGTCCCGCTTGAAGTCAGGGTGCTCGGCGACATCGATGACCAGGAAGAGATCCCCCGAGGGGCCGCCGTTGATTCCCGCTTCCCCTTCCCCGGAAATCCGCAGCCTCGTCCCGCTGTCCACACCGGCCGGGATCCGTATGTCAACCGACTTTCTCGTCCGCTTCCGCCCCTGGCCGCCGCAGTCGGAACAGGGGGTGCGGATAAATCGCCCCGTGCCGCCGCATCGCGGGCACGCATTGACGGACACGAACTGCCCGAAAGGCGTCTGTTGCCGCGTTTCGACCTGCCCCGCTCCGTGACAGGTCTCGCAGGTCTCGGATTTCGTTCCGGGAGCGGCGCCGCTTCCGCCGCACGTCCCGCATGTTTCCCACCGGGGAATCTCCACTGTTTTTTTCGTCCCGGTCGCCGCTTCATCGAGGGTTACGGAGACCCCCATCTCCAGGTCGTCCCCCTGCCGCGGAGCGTTCGGATTCGCGCGTCTCCGCCCCGCGCCGCCGCTGAAAACGCTCTCGAACAGATCGCCGAAGAGATCTCCCATGCCGCCGAATCCTTCGAACGGACTGCCTCCGGACGGCATATCCCCGACCGTTCCGAACTGGTCGTACTGCGTCCTTTTCTGGGAATCACCGAGTACTTCGTACGCCTCGTTCACTTTCTTGAAGCGCTCTTCGGCTTCCTTGTTTCCGGGGTTCGCATCCGGGTGGTACTTTCGGACCAGTTGCCGGTAGGCCTTCTTGATGTCCGCCGCCGACGCGTCCCGGGGAACCCCCAGAATCTCGTAATAGTCGTCTCGTGCGCCGGGCACTCGACCTCACCTCTTCACTGTTTCGTCAATCACTGGTCGCTGAACTCCGCGTCCACGGTCTCCGCGCCGGCGTCCTTCGCAGTCTCCTCCGCTTTTCCTGCAGCGGCGTCCGGTTCTCCCTGCTGCGACGCGGCGTACAGACGGGTCGAGAACTCCTGAACCGCTTTGTTGAGCTTCTCGCAGGCATCCTTGATCTTTGCGGCGTCTTCTTCCTTCAGGGTATTCCGGACCTCATCGGCGAGCGTATTGAGACGCCCCTTCTCCTCGGCGGTCATCTTGTCGCCAAGATCCGACTGCAATTTCTCGGCGGCATAGACGAGGGAATCGGCCTCGTTCCGCGTTTCGGCAAGCTCCCGTTTCTTCTTGTCGCTCTCCTCGTTCTCTTCCGCGGCGCTCTGCATGCGGTCGATCTCTTCCTTGGAGAGACGCGACGACTGGATCGTGACGTGTTGTTCCTTGCCCGTGCCCTTGTCCTTCGCCGTGACGTTCAGAATCCCGTTCGTGTCGATATTGAACGTGACCTCGATCTGCGGCACGCCCCGGGGCGCCGGCGGGATGCCGTCGAGGGAGAAATCTCCCAGTTTGACATTATCGGCGGCCATCGCCCGTTCGCCCTGCATGATCTTGATTTCAACCTGGGTCTGGTTGTTGCCGGCCGTCGTGAACACCTGGACCTTCTTGCACGGAATCGCGGTGTTCCGCTCGATGATTTTCGTGAAGACGCCTCCCAGCGTCTCCAGACCGAGCGAGAGCGGCGTCACGTCGACGAGGACGATGTCCTTGTGCTGCCCCGTGAGGATCGCGCCCTGAATGGCGGCTCCGGCGGCGACGCATTCGTCGGGATTGATGCCCTTCGTCGGCTCCTTGCCCATGATCTCCCGGATCTTCCGCTGGACCATCGGCATGCGTGTGGAGCCGCCGACCAGAAGCACCTTGTCGATTTCCGAAGTCGCCAGCCCCGAATCCTCGAGCGCCCGTTTCGTCGGCGTGATGACGCGTTCCAGCAGATCGTTCGTCATCTCTTCGAACTTCGCGCGGGAGAGCGGAATCTCCAGGTGCTTCGGTCCGGACGCGTTCGCCGTGATGAACGGAAGCGAAATCGTGGTCTCCGGCATGGAGGACAATTCCACCTTCGCCTTCTCGGCGGCCTCGCGAAGGCGCTGCACCGCCATCTTGTCGTTCGTGAGATCGATTCCCTCGGATTTTTTGAATTCCGCGACGATCCAGTTCACGATGCGCATATCCCAGTCGTCTCCGCCAAGGCGGTTGTCGCCGGACGTGGCGAGCACTTCGAACACGCCTTCGCCCACGTCGAGGATCGAGACGTCGAACGTCCCGCCGCCCAGATCGAACACCAGGATCTTGTGTTCCCCCTGTTTGTTTTCTCCATAGGCGAGGCACGCGGCGGTCGGCTCGTTGATGATCCGGAGCACTTCGAGCCCTGCGATCGTTCCCGCGTCCTTGGTCGCCTGGCGCTGCGCGTCCGTGAAGTACGCGGGGACGGTGATGACGGCCTGCCTGACCGGTTCGCCGAGATAGTCTTCGGCGTCCCGCTTGAGTTTTTGCAGGATCATCGAGGAGATCTCCTGCGGCGTATGCTTCTTCCCGTCGATGTTGACGGTCCTGTCGGTCCCCATGTCCCGCTTGATGGATATTATCGTGCGCTCCGGGTTCACGATGGCCTGACGCTTCGCGAGCTGGCCGACGAGCCGCTCGCCCTCCTTGGTGAATGCGACTACGGACGGAGTCGTCCGCATCCCTTCGGTGTTGGGGATAATCGTGACGTTGTCGCCCTCCTGAACGGCGATGCAGCTGTTCGTTGTTCCAAGATCGATTCCTACCACTTTCGGCATAAAACGTTCACCTCGTCATCTTCGAATACGGGCTTCCGTCGCCCTTCGTTCGCGGAACGGACCCGATGAATTTCCATCTTCCCGGATTACGGCGCCGGACGCCCGGAACCTATTCCTTCCTGTATGTCCCGACACGCACGCGGGCGGGCCGGAGAACTCGTTCCTCCGCGGCATAGCCGGGCAGGTATTCCTCCAGAATGATGCCGTCGTTTTCTTCTTCCGGGACTCGTTCCGTGGAAACGGCTTCATGACAGACGGGATCGAAACGCTTCCCGACCGTTTCGACGCGTTCGATCCCCATGTCGAGGATCACCGAGAGAAACTGCTCGCGGACCATGGAGACCCCTTTGAGCACGGACGCGATGTCCGAACCTTCCGAGACCTGCAGCACCCTGTCGAGGTTATCGAGCACCGGAAGAAACGCCGCGGCCTTGTCGGCGGCGATGGACTTCCTGAGTTTTTCCCGTTCGCGTTCGGTCCGGGTTCTGTAGTTGTACAGATCGGCCTTCGCCTCGAGCGCGACGGACCGGAATTCCTCTTTCTCCCGTTTCAGGGTTTCCAGTTCCTCGCGCAGCGCTTCGTTTTCGGCATCGCGCACAACATCCGCGCCGGCTTCCTGAGACGCGGCATTCGGAGCGCGGGAAGCGGCATTGTCACATGCTTCGTCCGACGCTCCGCCGGGAGCGTCTTTTTCAAGATCGTTCATTCGGGACTTCCTCCTTACAGAGATTCTTCAAGGGATTCTTCGAGGGATTCCGCCATGGACTCGAGAACCGATATCGATCGCTCGTAGTCCATTCTGAGAGGGCCGATAAGGCCCAGGACCGTTTTCTGTCCCGCCGTCACGGTCGGCACGAGAACCATCGAGCATTCCTTCAGCTCCTCCTGGTTTTCCTCTCCGATCGTGACGCTCATGCTTCCGGAAATCGCGCACTTCTCCACCATATTCGCGAGCGCTTTTTCTTCCTCCAGAAGCGACAGAACCGCCTGCAGTTTCGCTATATCCTGAAAATCGGGCAGGGAAAGGATGTTCTGCGCCCCGCCGATAAATACCCGGTAATTGTGCTCGCACAGGGACGAGTCCATCTGCGCGATGGCGGAACGGCACAACTCGGAGTACCGTTCGAGCCCCTCGAGGACGTAATCGTGCAGGACGGTCCGAACCTGGCTCCACGGGCGTCCCAGCGCGACGGAGTTGATTCGCCGGGCCAGCTCGTCCAGCGTATCGGGGCGCATCTCGCAGGGGAAGGTGACGTTGGTGTGGTGAACCAGTCCCCCCGTGAGAACGATGAGAAGAAGCGCCGTATTCCCGCCGAGCGGAATGAAGCTGACCTTCTGGATTTCGGCGCTTTCGAGAGACGAGACCGCCGCAACGCCGACATAGCGCGTCATCCGTCCAAGCAGCTGCGTAACATGGGAAAGCAGCGACTCGATCCCCAGCTTCTGGCTTTTGATGTCGCCCTTCAGAAGCTCCGCCTCGGAGATCCCCTGCCGCTTCCGCTGCATGATCGAATCGACATAGACTCGGTACGCTCGCGACGTCGGAAGACGCCCCGAAGATGTATGCAACTGGGAGAAAAATCCGAGTTCCTCCAGATCCGACATTTCGTTGCGAATTGTCGCGGGGCTGCACCCCCGCAGGTATTTTTTCGAGATCGTGCGGGACCCCGCAGGTTCCCCCGATCGTATATACTCATACACGACGGCGAGGACGATTTCCAGTTGTCGCTCCGTCAGCATGCGCCCCACCCCCTTTGCTGTAGTAGCACTCGATGTCATTGAGTGCCAGGGCATTTGAATCGCACAGGTAGAGTAACAAGCAATCGGATCATTGTCAATACAGGTCAGATACCGAACCCCCGAGCGGAATGCTCCGCGGAAAGGACGTTTTCATGCGACGCAACGAACGCACAACGCTCATTCTGGTTCGCCACGGAGAATGCGCGGGCAACGTCGAAGGACGTTTCCGGGGACGCGTGGATTTTCCACTGAATCCGAGAGGTCGGGAACAGGCCGCCGCGTGCGCGCGGGCGATGGTCCGGATGTCCCCTTCCGTCGTCTATACAAGCCCGCTCGTCCGCGCATCCGAAACGGCTGAGGCGATCGCCGCCGCCTGTTCCATTCCGGTCGTTCCCGAGGAGGCGCTGAACAATATGAGCCTCGGCGAATGGGAAAACCGGAAAAAGGACGAGATCGCACGCGAGTTTCCCGATCAATGGAACCTCTGGATGCAACAGCCCGAATCGCTCCGGGTTCCGGGCGCGGAAACGCTCGACGAGGTCATGCGCCGATCCGTGGCGTGCGTGGAAGGGCTCGTCGCCCGCCATCGCGGCGATACGATCGCCGTCACGTCCCACAGAACGGTTCTCAAGCCGCTGATCGCCGGCCTCCTCGGAATCCGGAGCCCCTGGTTCTGGAAGGTTCACATGGATACGGCAAGCATTTCCGTCATCCTCCACGAGGAACGACGGGGATATATGATGCACCGTCTGAATGACACCTCGCATCTTGTTTCTTTCGAAACGGAATGGGTGTAGCCGTCGTCCTTGACCGTTCGTATACGACGTCTTATGATGAACGGCGTTCGATTTGTCATGACATGTAGAGGAAGGGACCAGCGTGCCGGTATTTCCAATCCGCCTCGAATCCAAAGATGATCTTTCGCGTATGATCCGCTCCATCGGAGCGGATCCCCGGTCCGACGCCTTCTTTCGTCCCAAAGCCGGCCTTCTGTTTTTTTTCGTTCCGGACGCCGATTTCCGGGCGGCCGCGTTCATCAAACAGGAACTTCTCTCCCGCGGCGGAGACGCCGTCGTCAACCGGGGCGTCATCAACGCGACAGCCGAACGAAGCGATGTCCTTCTTTTCGGAAACGAAGGACAGATCGACTCCCTGATCCGCAAACTGGATTTTCTTCATTGCTGGGGTCTGGACGAGATCCGTTCCGCGCTCGAACGCGCCCGGAAAGGCGCGGCGACGCGGCGTTGGACACTGCCCCTCCCCGGACGGCGTTTCCTGGAACTTGGCGACACCCCCGTCATCATGGGCATCATGAATCTCACTCCGGACTCGTTCCACCCCGAAAGCAGAGTTTCCGGAGAACGCGCCGCCGAGCGGGCCGCCGAAATGCTCACGCAGGGAGCGGCCATCATCGACATCGGCGCGGAATCCACCCGTCCCGGATCGGAACCTGTTTCCGCGAAAGAGGAACTCGACAGGCTCCTGCCGGCGCTTCGGGCTGTCCGAAACGCTCTTCCCGGCGCAATTCTGTCGGTGGACACGTACAAGGGGGACGTCGCCCGGGCGGCGATACGCTGCGGGGCCGATATCATCAACGACATATCCGGTTTCGGACTCGATCCGGATATTCTCGACGCCGTAGCGGAGTCGGAAGTCCCCTATATCCTCTCGCACATCCGGGGAACCCCGAAGGATATGCAACAGAATCCGCACTATGACCATCTTCTTCACGAAATGCTCGTTTCCTTCGACGAAAAACTCGACATCCTCGCAAAAAAGGGCGTCCTGCAGGACCGAATCCTTCTCGACCCCGGAATAGGTTTCGGCAAACGACTTGAAGACAATCTCGGTATTCTTCGCCAAATCGACGCGTTCACCTGTTTCGGTCGTCCGCTCTGTGTCGGACACTCGCGAAAGGGGTTCATCGCGAGGTCGCTCCAAAGCGACGCTCCGGAAGACCGGACCGCAGGCACGCAAGCCGTAACCGCCTACTGCGCCATGCGGGGCGTCTCAATTCTTCGCGTACATGACATCCGGGAAAACGCCGCAACGATCGCGATGATCGGGAAAATTCGGGAGGCTTCTCTATGAAAACCGTCGCACTGGCACTCGGCAGCAACATGGGAGATCGTCTCGGAAACCTCAGGCAGGCCGTACACCTCCTCGAGAATCAACGAATCCGCGTTACCACGCGAAGCGATGTGTTCGAAACGAAACCCGTCGGTTTCGAAAACCAGAAGCGCTTTCTCAACGCGTGCATCCTTGCGCAGACGGATCTTTCTCCCCTTGAACTGCTTGCCGAAACGCAACGGGTGGAAACGCTCCTTGGGCGCGCACGTGACGTCCGTTGGGGCCCCAGAACGATAGATCTCGATATCGTGCTGTTCGACGAAATGGTCGTGAACGAAGAGACGCTCGTCATCCCGCACCCGCGCATGACGGAACGCGCCTTCGTCCTCGTTCCCCTGGCGCAGATCTGTCCCGGCCGGCTGCACCCGGGGACCGGCGAAACCATCGCCGCACTGGCCGAAAAAATCCGGAATGAGGATCGCTCCATGCAACGAATCGCTCCCCTGTAGGAAGTCCCGGCCGTATTCGGGAGCGAAAAACAGAAAAGCGCCGACAAACGCCCTCCGGCGTGTCGGCGCTTTTCTGTTTTTTTCTTCCGAAGCGATCCTTCCGACGAAAAGCCTGATCGCCCGCGTTTACCGGAGCAACCCCTCAAACCAGGCGCGCACCGAGCCGAGATCCGGCTCCCTCATGAACAGGGGGCGGGAGTCGTCAGTGAACGCTCCAAGCCCCTTCTCGAATGTCTCCGGTCCCTCCGCTTCATACAGGACCCCAAGCGGATAGGGCGCCGGAGAAAGGGCCAGGTCGAGCGCTTCCCGGAAATCGTCCGCTTTGCGGTCCGGCTCCAGCATCCGGGTATTTTCCTTGAACCAGGCGTATGTGTTAACCTTGTTGAATGTGACGCAGGGCTGGAAGATGTCGACAAGGGAGAACCCTCTGTGCCGGATCGCGCGTTGCATGATTGCGGTCGTACGCTCGACATCGCCCGCGAAAGCGCGGGCGATGAACGTCGCGCCCTGAACCAGCGCCGCGGCGAGAGGGTTGAAGGGCTCCGCCCGGACGCCCTTGCGCTGCATGGGAGTCACGAACCCGCGGGGGCTCGTCGGGGAAGCCTGCCCCTTCGTCAGTCCGTACACCATATTGTCGCACACCAGGACCGTCAGGTCGGGGTTGCGCCGGATCGTATGCGTGAAGTGGTTTCCGCCCTCTCCGTACATATCGCCGTCGCCGCCGACGGCGATCACCGTCAGCTCGGGATTGGCGGCCTTGATCCCCGTCGCTGCGCTGAGAGCGCGTCCATGAAGTCCGTTGAAGAAGTTCGAGCGGAGATAGTGGGGCATCTTTGCCGCCTGTCCGATACCCGAGACGAGGACGACCTGCTGCGGAGAAAGCCCCAGACCGAGGAGGGCCTTCTTGAGCGCGTCCAGGATTGCGTAGTCGCCGCACCCCGGGCACCAGGAGAGTTCGCCGTGTTCCATATCGAACGGATTCGCCGTCATGCGCCCGCACCTCCTTCAAGGATCTCTGAGACCCTGCGCGCCGTCTCCTCCACGGAAAACTGAAGCCCGTCGTATTTCCGTATCGAATGATGCGCCCTGATGCCGAACGTCCCGCGAAGCAACCGTTCAAATTGCCCCGTCGCGTTCCCCTCGAGCACGATCACCCGCGTCGCCGCGGAAAGAAAGGCCTCCGTCGCCTCATGAAGCGGGTGCACCTGCTCAAAGGCGAGAACGGCCGTATCCGTGCGACCGAGCAGGGCAAGCGACTCCCTCGCGATCTCCATGGTCGAGCCGAAACAGACGATCAAATTGTCGTAATCCTTCGGCCCGAAGAGAACGGGCGGAAGGGCTTCCTGCCGTATGGCGTCCAGTTTCCCCAGGCGTTTTTCATTCATCGAGACGCGGACGTCGATCTCTTCGGAAATATGCGCCTCCTCGTCGTGCTCATGGCTGTCCGCGCCGACCAGCCCCTCGCCGTACCCGGGAACGCCCCGGGACGAAATCCCCGTTGCGCCGGGCGCGTAGCGCCTGTAGTCCGCGGGCGTGGGATCGATCTTCCCGGCCGGCCGAAGAAGCGACACGTCCGGGATATCCACATCGTAGAACGTATTCATGAGATACTGGTCCGTCAGGAGAATTACCGGCGTCTGGTAGCGTTCCGCGATATCGAACGCTTTTGCGGAAAGGAAAAAGGCGCTTTCGACCGACCCGGGCGCGAATATGGCCCGCGGAAATTCCCCATGTCCGGAATAGAGCGCAAGATCCAGGTCGCCCTGTTCGGTCCTGGTCGCCATTCCCGTTGCGGGTCCGGGACGCTGCGAAAGATGTACGACCAGCGGCGCCTCCATGATTCCCGCAAGACTGATTCCTTCGCCCATAAGGGCGAATCCGCCTCCGGAGGTCGTCACAAGCGGCCGTGCTCCCGCGTAGGACGCCCCCACCGCCATGTTCACCGCGGCCGGTTCGTCTTCCACCTGTTCCACCGCTACATGGAAGCGATCCGCATTCGCCGAGAGGAACGTGAGCACTCCCGTCGCAGGCGACATCGGATACCCCGCGGCGAACGAACACCCGCCGGCCACGGCCCCGAGCGCGACCGCATCGGACCCGTCGAGCAGGATCTTCTTTCCGTCCGAATCCATCGCGTCGTGGTACAGCGGTTCCGAGTCTCCGCGAAGCTCCACTCCGAAACGATACCCCAGCGAACAGGCATCCGCGTTCGTTTTCGCCACTTCGGCCCGGCCCGAAAAGAAATGTTCGATCTCCTCCAGGACACGGGGCAACGGAACCCCCGTACGGCCGATCATCACGCCGGCCATGACCATAGCGGCGTACACCTTCCCGCCAAGCTCCTTCGTCATGTCCTCAAGCGGAATAGGAACGAACGGCGCCTCCGTTCCATCGAATTCGCCGCCAAAAACGCCGCGATCGGCGACGATTTTCGTCGCCTGGGAAATTCTGCGCCGGATATTGACGCGCACGCCCGGCGTCAGCGGAAACAGATAGTCCATCCGGTCGGAGAACGCGCGAACCGCTTTCGTCCCGACACGGATTTCCGTGGAATTGTTCCCGCCGCGAACCCGGGACATATACTCCCGACTCGCGAAAACGTGCAGTCCCGCACGACACAGCACCCGACAGAGAAATTCCTCGACCGTCTGGATGCCAAGCCCCGCCGCGCCGCTCAATACGAAGGAAAGATCGCGCGTTCCGGAAATCTGGCTGTTCATTCCACCCCTCCTCGGTTTTGCCGCGATATGACACAGGACAACTATACACAATACTCCCCTTCTTCGGTATCCTTGACGGAATCCTCTCTTTTGGAAGACGTGACTCTGTTATAATGTCAACAGGTGCGAAGCACTTTCACGTTCCCTGAAGATGGAGGTGAATCAGCGTGGGGAAGTTTCGATGCCTTGAGTGCAAGAAAGAATTCGAGCTTGAGGACGTTGCCCCCGTCAAGAAGTGTCCTGACTGCGGCAGCCATTTCCTTGAGTTCATGGGAGGGGAGCCTCTCAAGCGCGGAAAGTCTTGGAGTTCCAAGACATTCAGCGTGGGCGGGAGCGTTCAGTAATTTCCCGGCATCAATAAAAGAAGACCGGAGCCAATTCGCTCCGGTCTTCTTTTTGTTGACGCAACAGGCGGTGAGCCGCTACTTCTTCAGCTCCACATCCGGGCGTTTGAGCGCCTTGAACGCCTCCATCACCATCATGATGGCGAGAAGGAAAAGGATGATGGCCACCACAACGAGAAGGTAGTTCGGCGCGGCAAGCTTCAACTGCCCCGCAACGAGGAAATACAGCGCCGCAACCGTTGTCACCAGCATGAACCACATCGGAAGCATCAGGAAGGTGTTGGACTTCTTGAGTCCCTTGACAACCCACACGGAGACGGCGAGAAGCACCAGGGCTCCAACGAGCTGGTTCGCCGCTCCGAAGATCGGCCAGATCGCCAGCCACGCGGGAATGGCTTTTCCGTCCGCGCCGTGGGTCTTGAGCAACAGGAGCGCCATCGCCGCGACGACGGTGACGATCGTCGCCGTATAGCGATCGATCTTCATGTTGAAGAGTTCCTGGATCTGATAGCGCGCAAGCCGCGTCGCGGTATCGAGAGACGTCAAAAGGAAGGTGTTGATCGCAAGCAATCCGAGGGACTTTCCGACGACCGGATCGATGCCCACGAGTTCGGCGAACTTGCCGAATCCTGCGCCGTACGTGCTGACGGGATCGTTATTGACGAGCGCGCCGGAGATCATGACGGTTCCAAGGGCGATAACGGCGACGACGCCTTCAAGAAGCATAGAGCCGTAGCCAACGAGCGTCGCGTCCGATTCCCTGCGGATCTGCTTGGATGTTGTGCCGCTGCCGACAAGCGCGTGGAATCCGGACAGGGCGCCGCACGCCACGATGATGAACAACATGGGCCACAGATACTGGCCGCCCGCCACGAATCCCTTATACGCGGGCAGAGTGACCTGGAACTTGCTGCCCATAAGC
>CALMZW010000013.1 GCA_937870605.1 uncultured Synergistaceae bacterium | reverse complement strand
CCTCCGGAGCTGCCTCCGCCGCCGAGGCCGCTGCTGCGGCTGCTTCCGGAGGAGCGTACGGTTCTCGATCCGCTGCTGCTTCGCGTCCGCGAGACGACGGCGCGGGATATTGCGGAGGAGACGATCCGGCCGCCGATGTCGTGGACGCCGTGGATCCGGGTCAGCATGTCGCCGCCGGATGTCGTCCATGCGGGTTCGTATGCGGCGTCCGCGAGGATGTTCGCGAACCGGGCGGCCCAGGTGTCGGCGAGATCGAGCGCGACCGCGTAGGGCAGGATCGCCTCGAATGTCTCGGGCGTTTCCTGCGGGGGGTTCATGGCCTCCAGCCGCAGGGCTTCCGCCGTTCCGACGTACATGGCCAGCCCTTCGATGTCCGCGGCGAGCCGCGCGCCCTGTTCGGTCCGCACGGGCAACAGCCTCCAAAAGACGCCCGCGACGACGCAGGCCGCGACGATGGCGCCCGCGAGCGCCGGATCGGCCGTGAGCGCGTGCTGGAGCGCCATGCCGAAGACTGCGGCCAGAACTCCGCACGACAGGAAACGCCACAGGCGGGCTCCCCATCCGCGCCCGCGCATTCCGCGGACGGCCGACCATATTCCGAGCAGCGCGGCGTACCCCAGCGGCGTTTCGATCAGCACGGAGAAGAGGCCGAATCCGCCGCTCCCGAAGAGCTTCGACTCGGCCGTGGAGAGCACCCAGATCATCGGGATGAAGAGGAGCAGTCCGGCGAACCAGAGCGTGCGGTTTTTCTTCACGAGCGGCGCGGACGCCTGTTGGTATTCCGCTTCGAGCCCGTCCTGAACCCCCTTGAGCGCGAAGTTGCCGCTCTTCGCGGAGATGACGAACCGGTCGACGCCTGCTGGAAAGACCGTGGACAGAAAGCCCCGAAGCGCCGGCGAAAGCGCGTCCGGCGACGGAGCCGTTTCGCCGCGGAGCAGCGTCAGCGATTCGTCGTCCGCATCGCCGAACCGGAAATGCTTCGTCACCGCTAGGTCCATGAAGTCCGCCATCAGCGCCGTGATGTCCATCCCGCCCGTTCTGACGAAACGCATGTATCCGGGCGAGACGCCCTCGGGAGGCCGGAAGAGCGGGATGACCTGCGGCGTCGGGTCGCGCCCCTTCAGGCGCCACGCGACGCCGTAATACGCGAGGAAGATCGCGACAAAGAGCAGCGAGAGCGCCGTTTTGTGCCGGGTCACGAACGGCGTCATGCGCTCGCGCAGGGGGAGAGGCGGCGGCGTCACGAGCCCCTTCGGCCAGCCGACCGCGACGGAGAGCCCTTCGCCGGGCGCGAGCGTCCGCGTCGTCTCGAACGACCCGTCGGGCAGACGACGGGCGTCCTTTCCCTTTTCGCCTTCCCGCCCCGTGTACCAGGCGAATCCTGTAATCCGGGCATTCCCGTCTCCGGGGAGCGCGATGCGATACCGTACGCGGTCGATCGGGAAGGTCCATTCGTTGCCGGTGACGTTCCAGAAGAGTTCGTCGTGGGATTCGAAGAAGCTCACCTGTCCCGAAATGCGGTAGGTGATCGCGTAGACGTGCGATTCGTGGGAGAGCAGGACGTCCGGGTCGCCGAGCCGGATCTCCGTGTCCCGGCCGGTCGTCGATGTCGAGGCCGGAACCTTCCTGCCGTCGAGCGTCGCTGACTCGAGCGCGAATGCGACGCGCGTCGTCTTTCCGTCACGCGTCCGGTACAGCGTGGGGATGGCCCGGATGATGCCCCGCCGGATCTCTTTGCCTTCGACCGCGACGGTGATCTCCTCCCGGACGGTCACGCTCGAATCCCCGCCGACGACGGCGGTCACACGAAAGTCCGTGATCCGTTCGTCTCCCGAGACCGGACCGCACAGCCCCGCAATGAGAAACAGCACGAGCAGGAACGCTTTCATCGCCGTCCGGCGCATGGAACCCCCGTCCTTTCGGGAAGCCTTTGCTCGGGGCCGCCTACGCGTCGCCCCGTCGTGCGACCCCGGCGTCCCGCAGATCGTCG
>CALMZW010000012.1 GCA_937870605.1 uncultured Synergistaceae bacterium | reverse complement strand
ATCGCGATCGCGAGGATGACCGCAGACCCGACAAGCACCGCGTTCCGGATTTGCGCCACGCCTTCGAGCGATTCGGCTGTGTTCGCGGCTGTACAGACGATATAGCCGTTCTTGAGCGTCTCGTAGTTCATCGACTTCTCCGCGCCTTCCCAGACGTACTCGAAACGACCGTGCTTTTCCTTGCGCATCATTTCGGCGAGGGGCTTGAAGACTCCTCCCTGGAGTTCGGGCAGCGTCGGTCCGTCATACTTGAGCGTCGGGTGAGCCATAAATCGCATGTCCTGGTTCACGAGATAGGCGTAGCCGGTCTTGTAGATCTTCACGTCGCCGACGGCCTTGCGGACGAACGCGTAGTCGAACGTCATTCCGACGACCGCCATGATGGCGCCCTCCGTGTTTTCCACGGGCAGCGAATAGTTCACGAGCTCCCTGCCGTCCCGGACAAAGGGGTCGCCCCAGAAGTCCTTCTTCGTGTCCAGGCACGCCCAGAACCAGTTGGTCGCGACGTTCTTCCGGTCGAGAAGCTCCTTCGACGTGAAGGCGGACTTGTCCGAGAACATGAAGATGCCCTTCTCCATGTTTCGGGCGAAGTTGACGAGCGTCGGCTCGTCTTTTTTCGTGAGTTCCGGGTTGAAGTAGACGAAGATATCCGTGATTTCCGGGGCCTGGACGCCGAGATCCGAGATGAACTTTCCGTTTGCCGCCGCGAATTGTCCCACGAGGACGTCGAGAACGGCGATGTTCGTTGCGGTGACGTTGATTCGCGTGCGCACGAGCGCGTTCATGGCGACGAGGATGCCGCTGAAGCGGTCGAAGGTGTCGTTGAGCTGCTCCGCCGTGGCCTTCGCGAGCGCCCCCTCGTAATTGGCGGCCCCGGCGGTCATCTGTTCGGTGCTCACGCGGAGCGCGTAAAACGCGACGATTCCCGACGAAGCGAGCAGCAATGCGACCACGATAGCGAGGATTCTCGTTCCCAACCTGTTCATCCGTTATCACCATTCTTTCATGATAATACGTATAATTTCGGGTTCCGGCCACAGGCCGACCCTGTTTCCTTCATTCTACGACGAATCCGGTAAATGACAAGAAAAGAAATTGTCGTTTCGATTCCGGAAGGACGTTATCCCTTTGCGGCGAGCCGGCGCCGGAACTCCGCGAACAGCTCGACGATCCGGAACTGTTCGTCCGGCGGCAGCGGGAAAAATTCCACGCCCGTCACGCACGTGCTTCCTTCGCGTTCGTAGATTCGGAGCATGTGCCCCGGAAGCACCAGATACGACCCCTTCAGCAGGAAACGAAACGCGCAGTCCGCCCACTCGAACCCGGAGCCGTCGGAAGGATCGGCCCAGGACGGAGGGACAAAACGGATTTTCATTCCCGCGACGCTGAGATCGAGAACGTCGGCCGAAATCGCGCCGCGCAGGGGATCCCACAGGCCGTCAAAGGCAGGGTCCAGAATCTGAAATTCGGTGTTCAGGCGGCATTCCGCCCTGAAAAAACGCCGTTTGTCCAAACCGCGGAAGCTGTTCGCCTTCATACAGGTATCCCCTTTCCCGCGCAACACATCTATTCTATACGATCATGGCGGGAATTGACTCAATAGACAAAAGAAAAATCACGATTCCGACCGACGGAACAAAAAAAGATCCCGGGCCTGATGACCCCGGGATCTTTGGAATGCCGGACGGCGTGTCGGGAAATCCTACTGCGCGACAAGCCCCGATGCGCGTTGTTCGGCGAGCGTGAAGCGCGCGACGGCCTTC
>CALMZW010000011.1 GCA_937870605.1 uncultured Synergistaceae bacterium | reverse complement strand
GGCGAGGGCCTCATGACGTGGAAGAACATCGTGACGGACAACGGGTCGTACGACCTGAACCCGGGCGTAGGAGCCGTGACCATCCGCGTATGCTCGGTGCGCGCGGCGGAAATCGTCGGGGACAAGGGCAGCGGCGGCGGGTGCGACGCGGGTGCGGGAGCAGGCTTCGCGCCGTTCGCGCTGCTGCTTGCGCTCCCGCTAGTCGCGCTTGCGCGGAAGCGCCGTGACTAGCGCCGGGTAATCGGGTTTATGACAGGAGCCGGAGGCATGTCCTCCGGCTCCTGTCTTTTTGTACGAAATACGAGGCTCTCGGGATTCGTTCACGTCATTGCGACGAAGAGCGCTGGTTCGCTCCGGTTCGTTGCCCGCCGGGCATCTGCGGATCGGGACATCGGGGCGCCGCCGCGAATCAGAGCTCCCCGAGCCGGAATCCCCTTTCCCGGAACAGGCGCAGGCAGGCAGCGACCACCGCGCCGTCATACGACGTCCCCGTGTTCTCCCCGATTTCGGCGAGCGCCGCGTCAAGTCCTTTGGACGGCCGGTAGGGGCGATGGGAGGCCATCGATTCGACGACGTCCGCCACCGTGACGACCCGGGATTCGAGAAGGATGTCTTCTCCCGATATTCCGTTGGGATAGCCGGATCCGTCGAGCTTTTCGTGATGTTCCAGGACAATCCGGGCGATGGGCCAGGGGAAGGCGATGTCCTTCAGGATGTCGTACCCGGCCCGGGGGTGATCCCGCAGCAGCTCGAGTTCCGCCTTCCGGAGCATCGTGGGCTTGCAGAGGATTTCCGAGGGAACGGAAATCTTTCCGAGGTCGTGGATGAACGCCGCCATCCGGATTCCTTCGGTCCGGTCGGCGGGAAGGCCCATTTCGTCGGCGATGGCTTCCGCCAGTTCGGCGACTCGCTTCTGATGTCCCGCTGTGTACGGATCGCGGGATTCGACGACGGAGGCCATCGACTGAACCGTTCCGATCAACGCCTCCCGCAACAGCGCGTTGCTTTTTCTGAGGTCTTCTTCCGCCTGCTTGCGCTCGGTGATGTCCTCGCACGTGCCGTGAAGCTCAAGGTTGAGCCCCCTGATGTCGAACTGCAGGTCGCCCAGAGAGTGGATCCATCGCGTGGTTCCGTCGCTCGCGCGGACAATGCGGTATTCCCGGTCGATGGTCTGTCCGCGAGTCATCGCTTCGTTCAGGATCACGTCGGCCATCATCGCCCGGTCGTCTGGGTGGATCCGGGCCAGCCATCCGTCCAGAGAGCGATCGTATGCGTCGTCGATCCCGAACAGCTCGTCCATGACATCCGATGTCCGGAAAATTCTCGAAGCCATATCCATCGTGAATGTCCCCAGGCCCGCTATCCGCTGCGCTTTCAGGAGGTTTCTCCCGCTTTCCCGCAGCTCCTCCTGGCCCCGCCGGCGCACAAGGACGCCGACGCACGTCTCTCCGAGAAGCTTCAGTTTGGGAATCAGCTCCGCCGGCCATTCCCGTTCGTTCTCCGTCGCGCTGACGGAGATGACGTGATCGACGGCGCCCTCGACGAAGATCGGAATGCCGAGCGACGACTTCGTCCCCCATTCGAGATACGTCCGCCTGTCCCTGTCCGCCTCCGCGGGCAATTCATCGAGCCGGGAGAACGACAGGATCTCCTTCCTGTTCAGCAGCGTGTCGAAAACCCAGGGACGCATCGTGACGGGAAGCTCCAGTCCGACCGGGACAGACGGCGCGTCTTTCACGGCGGCGAAATGCGTGATCCTCCAGACGCCCTTTTCGGGCAAGACCGCAATCAACGCGCAGTGGTCGCTGCGCGTGAACGCGCATATCCGCTTCAACGCCCGTTCGATTTCGGAATCAACCCGCTCCGGGGAGATGTTCACGAATTTCGAGGAGAGATCCGAAATCAAATGCTCGAATGCCAACTCCCGCTTATAGACCGCTTCCGATTGCTCCAGCGCAAGAATTCGCCGCTTCAGGCCGGATAGTTCTTCGGACGGTTCCGGGGTCGTTGCGAATGGATCGTTCATCGTTCACTACCTCTTTTTTCGTAATGGGTGGCGATATCGCGAGCATAGACGGAAGGATGACGATCCATCGTGTTTCATATTTATAATGAGCATACTATTCGAGACGTCAAAACGGAAGCCCCGTGAAGCGACTCGTTTCTCGCGTCCGCCGCAGGGGGCGTTTCACCCTACCGCTTGTGTGCGCCCGAAGGCATTCGGACGACGGAACGATCCGCTTTCGCCATTCCCCCTTGACTCTGACACGCTGTCAGGGTGGATCATGACGCCATACCGCGGAGCACACGGAAAGAGGGAGCTGCGGATGGTGCGATACGGCAGTCTGGGACAATGGGTGTCAAACGCCGCGTTGATGACGCAGGCGACAGTATGGGAAGTGACGAATCCGGCGGACGACGACGCAGAGGGAACGCTTCGCCACGCCGTACGGAACGCGACGGCGGGAAACAACCTGATCGTCATCGATCCGGACGTTTTCCGGATCGAACTGACGTCCGTTCTTGAGCTGACGAAAAAACTGTACATCATCGGCCCCTGCGTCATCGCGCAGCGGGGCGCGGCTGCGGAGGGAATCCTCGCGATATCGCCGGAGGGCGACGTCACGCTGTCGCACGTCACCCTCTCCGGAGGGGACGGGGATCCGGGAGTCTCCATCCGGAACGAGGGGCGGCTGGTCATGACGCGATGCGGCCTGCTGCGGAACAGGTCGGCGTTCGGCGGCGGCTCCGTCTGCAACCGGGGAACCATGACGATGGAAGGGTGCGCGATCGCCTGGAATTCGGGCGACCTCTCCGGCGGGGGAATCCTCAATTACGGAACGCTCACGTTCTCCGGCTGTGTCCTGCAAGAGAACGTGTCGCTTCACGGCGACGACGCGGAACCCGTCACGCTGGCGAAAACAGGCGTCCCCGGCGACGATTCGCCCCGATTCACGGCGTCTTGCGTGCGTAGAATGAGAGCATCGCCGGACCTGTCGGGCGTCCGGAGCCTGAAACCCGTCCGGTCATAGGCGCGCGCGCCGGTTTTTCGCATCGAAACACATGTTTCGCGGCGCGCGGAGCGCCAATCTTCAAAAAACGCTTGACTCTGACACAGTGTCAAGGTGTATCTTCTTTCAAGATGCTCTTGACGAAGTAAAAGGCGGCGTCGGGCCGTGGCGGGACGATTGTCTTTCCGGAATGCGGCGCTTCAGGGCGGATTGCTCCACATTTTGAACAGGGGAGGAACGAACGATGAAGAAGGAACAGAAAAAGCAGGAACCGACGAAAGAGATTCCCGGCAAAAAGAAGAAGAGCGAGCTGAAGGACGAGGATCTGAAGGGCGTCGTCGGCGGCGAAGGGATGTCGGACGGCAAGATCTAGGCGTTTTTTTCTCCGGGCTGCGACATATGCGAAGGGAGAGGGGCGCCCCTCTCCCTTCGTCGCGTCTTCCGGACAATTCCGTTGCGGATTATTTCCTATTTCGTCAGCGCGGAGAGCGTCGTCAGGAATCCGTCCACGTTCTCTTCCTTCGTCGCCCAGGAGGTCACGAGGCGGATGGCGGAGTGCGCGGCGTCCGTGCGCGACCACACGTGGAAGCCGTAGGACTTTCGCAGTTCGGCGATGAGCGGGTCCGGGAAGATCGGGAAGATCTGGTTCGTCGGCGACTGCGTGAGGAATCCGAACCCGAGCGCCGCGACGCCGCGCGCGAGCCGTTCGGCCATCGCGTTGGCGCGTCGCGCGAGGTCGAAGTACAGGTCGTCCTCGAAGAACGCCGCGAACTGCGCGCCGATCAGGCGTCCCTTCGCGAGCAGCGCGCCGCGCTGTTTCATGTGAAACCGGAAGTTCTCCTTCAGCTCCGGCCGCGGGATCACGATCGCTTCGCCCAGGAGCGCGCCGTTCTTCGTGCCGCCGATGTAGAACATGTCCACAAGCCGGGCGAGGTCCGCGAGCGTCACGTCCGATTCGCGGCTCGTCAGCGCCGAGCCGAGCCGCGCGCCGTCGAGGTAGAGGTACAGGCCGTTCCTGCGGCACACGGCCGAAAGCGCTTCGAGGTCGGCCTTCCGGTAGATCGTTCCGACCTCCGTGGAGTTCGAGATGAAGAGCGCCCGGGGATGGACCATGTGTTCGTCCGTGTGCGCGTCGACGAGCGCCTGAACTTGCTCCGGCATGATCGTGCCGTCCTTCGTCGGAAGCGCGTGGACCTTGTGCCCCGTCGCCTCGATCGCGCCGGTCTCGTGGACGTAGATGTGCCCGGATTCGACGGCGATGACGGAGTCGTAGGAACGCAGCATCGAGTTCAGGCAGATCAGGTTCGCCTGCGTTCCGCCCGACACGAAGTGAACGTCCGCATCCGGCGCGCCGGCCGCTTTGCGGATCAGCCCGGCGGCGCGGGCGCAGAGCGTGTCGTTTCCGTATCCGTCCTCCTGGTCCAGGTTCGTCCGGACGAGGACGTCCAGAATACGCGGGTGCGCTCCCTCCGAGTAGTCGTTGAAGAAACTGTACGTGTGCATCTCCTTCATCCTCCCTGCATCGCATCGTTGCGCGGCGTCGAAACGCGCGTACGGAACAAGTATAGCGCCGGCCGTCGCGACTTGCGCGTCCGGTTGGGTTTCCTCCCGCGCGGAATATGGCATAATATAATATCGATGTATGCGATTTTTCTACGAGGAGGAACGAATGATGATCACAAACTTTGTCGATGCCCTGAAGGACGAAATCGTCGGGGCCGTCTGCGAATGCGTCCGTATTCCAAGCGTCGCCGGAGAGCCCGGGCCGGACGCGCCGTTCGGGCCGGGGCCGAAAAAGGCCCTCGACTGGACGCTGGACCTCGCGAAACGCATGGGTTTCCGCACCGGCTGCGTGGACAACATGGCCGGGTGGGCCGAGATGGGGGACGGGAAGGAAATGGTCGCGGTCCTGGGACACCTCGACGTCGTGCCCGAAGGCGACGGCTGGACGTATCCCTCGCACGGCGGCGAGATCCACGACGGAAAGATCTATGGCCGCGGCGTGCTCGACGACAAGGGGCCGACGATCGGCGCGCTCTTCGCGATGAAGGCCGTGCAGCAGAGCGGCGTCAAACTCTCCCGGCGCATCCGCGTGATCTTCGGGACGAACGAGGAGCGGGGCAGCGCGTGCATGAAGCGCTACGTCGAGTCGGGGCAGGATCTTCCCGTCGCGGGCTTCACGCCGGACGCCGACTACCCCGTGATCTTCGCCGAAAAGGGCGTTCTCGGCCTGGATCTCGAAGCGCAGTTCACGCCGGAAGGGCCCGTCCGGATCGTGTCGATGTCCGGCGGCGTCGCGAAAAACGTCGTCGCGGAGCACGCGACCGTCGAAATCGAAACGGACTCGCACGGCCGCAAGCGCGTCCTCGACGCGGCGCGCGCATGGAAGGGGCCCGAGAAGAGCTCCGTCACGATCGCCGAAGACGGAACGCGCGTCACGCTGGCGTTTTCGGGGCTTCCCGCCCACGGCAGCACGCCGGAGAAGGGCGTCAACGCGATCCTGTGCCTGTTCGACTTCTGCGCCGGCCTCAATCTGCCCGGCCGGCAGGGCGCCTTCTTCGCCGACGCCTTTCGCCTGATCGGGTGCGAAACGGACGGAAAGAGCCTCGGAGCCGCGATGCAGGATGATATCTCCGGCGCGCTCACCGTCTGCGTCGGCCTTCTCGCGGGCGACGAGAAGAAAGCGTCGTTCACGATCAACATCCGCTACCCGATCTCGAAAAAGATGGCCGACGTGATGGCGCCGATCGAGACGGCCTTCGGCGCGAGCTGCATCCGCATCGCGGGGACGAGCAACGCGAACCCGCTGCACATCCCGAAGGACTCCGAACTCGTCACCACGCTCCGCCGGGTCTACAGGGAAGAGACCGGTACGGACCCGGAGCCGCTCGCCATCGGCGGCGGAACCTACGCCAAGACGATGCCGAACGTCGTGGCCTTCGGCCCGATCCACCCGGGGCAGGACTACGTCATCCACGCGGCCGACGAGTGCTGGTCCGTCGACGACCTCATGGGCGCCGTCCGAATGGCCGCGAAGGCCATGATCGAACTGGCGAAGTAACGACTCTCCGGACGAAAACGAGGGGCGGCCCCGAAAGGGCCGCCCCTCGTCGTTTCCCGCGACGTCCTCCGGCGGGAGATTTTCTAGGAAACGAACCGCACGCCCTCGACCGCCGTGATGCCGAGCCCCGGCGCGCCGGGCAGCGTGATGGCGGAGCGTTCGTATTTCGCGCCCCCCGTGACCGGGTCCGCGCTGCACAGGATGGGCGGGTCCATATCGTAGCGCGTAAAGATCCGCTTCGCGGACGCGAGGTGGCACGCCGCCGTGACGGAGACCTTGCTCTCCATCATCGCGCCGATCATGCACTCCACGCCGGCCGTTTCGGCCATCGCGCAGACCTTGAGGGCCTGGTGGATGCCGCCGGTTTTCATGAGCTTGATGTTGATCAGGTCCGCCGCGCGCATCGACAGAATCGTCATCGCGTCGCGCGCCGAGAAGACCGCCTCGTCGGCCAGAATGAGCGTCTCGACGGAGTCCGTCACGGTCTTGAGCCCCTCGAAGTCGTATCCCTTCACGGGCTGCTCGACGAGTTCGATGCCGAGTCCCTTGTCCTCCATGAAGCGGATGGCCCGGACGGCCTCCTTCACGGTCCACCCCTGGTTCGCGTCGGCCCGGAGCAAAATCCGTTCGCCAACGGCGTCGCGGATCGCGGTCAGACGCTCCATGTCCTTTCGCAGATCCGTGCCGACCTTGATCTTGAGCGCGTCGTAGCCTTCCGCAACGGCTTCCATGCTGTCGCGCACCATTTCGTCGGGCTCGTTGACGCTGATCGTGTAGTCGGTCGAAATGGCCCGACCGTCGCCGCCGAGAAGCCGGTAGAGCGGCACGCCGAACTGCTTCGCGCGAAGGTCGTAGAGCGCGATGTCCACGGCCGCCTTCGCCGAGCCGTTGTGGACGAGCGAGTTTCCGAGCGTCGTCATGATGTCGTCGAAGTCGTCCATGTCGCGCCCGACGAGCAGCGGCCGGATGCGATCCTCTATCGCGCTGCGGATGGAGCCGTCCGTATCGCCCGTGATGACGGCCGTCGGCGGCGCCTCGCCGTACCCCGCGAGGGAGGCGTCCGTTTCCACGACAACGATATTCGTAACCACTTCTTTGGCCACCCGGAGAGCGGTCTTGAATGGTTTTTTGAGCGGTATGGCGAGTTTCCCCAGCCGGATGTCCGTAATCTTCATATCGCCGCTCCTAGACCATCATCGAGAGGATCTTCGCCACCATCAGCCCTCCGGCGGTTCCCACGACGTATCCCATCAGCGCCATCAGGACGCCCACCGGAACGAGCGTTTCCTTGTAGGACGCGGCCAGAACGGGCGCGGACGCCACGGCGCCGATGTTCGCAAGGCTTGCGACGGCGCACGTGAACAGGTCGAGCTTGAAGATCTTTGCGATGATGCACATCAGCACCATGTGGATTCCGAGGATCACGAAGCCCGCCGCGAGGTAGTAGGGGGCGTCCGCGAGTTCCTTGAACGAGGCGCGCGAGGCGATCAGGCAGATGACCATGTAGAGCATCGTCACGGAAACCTGCGACGAGCCCGGAACCTTCGACATCGGCGTGAGCGCGCCCACGATGCCAAGAATCGTCGCGATGACGATCGTCATCGTGCTCACCGAGAGGAAGTCGCTCTTGCCGAACACGGCCATGAGCTGCGGCGACACGATGGACGCGAGGAACGACGACACTGCGGCCGCGAGAAGGCCGGAGCCGAGGAGCAGCGTCAGGTCGGCGGTCTCGATCTTGGTGCGCGCGTTGTCCTGGATGTTGGAGAGCATCTCGCCGACTTCGTCGATCGTCTTCGTGTCGGACTTCGTCCACGCGTTGAACTTGTGTGCGAGCGGCACGGTCGCGAGCAGGAAGATGACCCACAGCGAATAGTTCACGTTATCGACGAGAAGCGTGTAGCCCATCGCCGAGTCGTTGATACCGAGCGCGCCCTGGATCGCGACCATGTTCGCCGTTCCGCCGATCCAGCTTCCGGCGAGCGCGCCCCAGGTCTTCCACGCCTCGGGCGGGAAGCCGTTCTTCATGAACGCGAACATCACGACGAACCCGATCATGATCGTGATGGTGGCCGAGAAGAAGCCGACGAGCATCCTGGGGCCGAGTTTCATGATCTTGCGGATGTCGCAGCGAAGCAGCATCAGGAAGATCATCGCGGGGATCAGGTTGCCGCGGACGACCCTGTACGTCGCCTTGATGTCGTCCGTGTTGCTCCACATGTTGAACGTCGCCAGGAGCATGCAGCCGATGTAGAGAATGACGGGCGTCGGAACGTACTTGAAGAACGCGTTGTCCTTGTACTTCATTTCGATGAATGAAACCACTCCCGCAAAACACGCCAAAAACGCAAGATACGTAAAGCCGCTGGTGATCACAAAATACCCCTCCCTGTTCCGTACGGATCCCGGCCCCCAGGGGCCGGAAGACAAAAAAAACCGACGAACAGGGGGCGACGTGGCCCCCTTGTTCGCCGGTTTTCATCCCCTTATGTCGGTGAGAGTCCCCCCACCCGACCGAAGGACAAAGCAGCGTGCGCTATTCGGTTATTGTCCGGAGATTTCCCGGAACTTCTTCACCGCATCCCTGTAGGCCGCGACGATGGCCTTCTGCGACGACCCGTGATACCGGTCCTGAACCTGCGCAACGATCAGCGCGTCATCACGGAGCATGCGCCGTCCGACGAACAGGTCCCGGATGAAACGGTTCGTCACCTCGACCGTGACGGACGCCCCGCAATCCGCGATCTCTCCCGTGGACGGATCCACGACGAGGGAAAGGAAAAACTGGCTGTACTGCAGGGTGATCGGATTGTCGCTCGTGGTCCGCGAGTTGCCGACAAGCAGCAGCGAGTCTTCGGAATAATATGTCATAAATCCTACCACCCCCGGCCGGTTTTCGTCCAGAGCCATCATATTGTATATGATAGAAGCATCATACGGAATATCAAGCGGCCCCTCCTGCCCCGGCCGGGGCCCTTTGCGCCCCTCGCGCATCGGATTTCAGGCGGAGAAACAGACAACCGTTCTTTTGCTTTTTCACACTTAGTTCAATAGAAACAATTTTATTGACAAGTTTCCGCGTTGCGCGTATTTTCTTGAGCAGCGATATCTCTCGAATTTGTTTTTATTGTCCGGGTCGGTTCCCCGAAAGTCACACGCGTCAGGTGTCTGGAGACGGGTCTTGAGGAGGGCATGACATGACCATGCTGCAACGGTTCCGGCGTTCGTTCACGGCGCTTTTGTTGGCTTCGGCGATGGTATTCGCGACCGTGGCGGCGGAGGCCGCCGTCTGCTATGTCACGCAGGAGGGCGGGGCGGGAGCCAAGGACGGCGAGAGTTGGACGACCGCATACGACGAGGCCGCCTTCCCTGCGGCGATCCTGAGCGCGAATGTCGGTGACGAAATCTGGGTCAAGGCCGGTGTCTACCGCCCCGTGATCCCGATAGACCCCGCAAGCGTCACAGTGGCCGAACAGGAAAAATCCTTCGTCCTCTCGAACGATGTGGCGATCTACGGCGGATTCGCCGGGACGGAA
>CALMZW010000010.1 GCA_937870605.1 uncultured Synergistaceae bacterium | reverse complement strand
AAATGGTGCATGAGACGGACGATGAAGACGCGGAAGTACGGGTCGCCATTATCGGGCGCCCCAATGTGGGGAAGTCGAGCCTGCTGAACAAACTTGTCGGGCAGGAACGGTCTCTTGTCAGCGCGATCCCCGGCACGACGAGGGATTCGGTCGACACAACGCTGAAAGTGGAAGGGCGCGTTTTTCGTCTTATCGATACGGCCGGGCTCCGGCGTAAAAGCCGTGTTCGCGATGATGTCGAGTATTATTCTTTTCTTCGGACGTTGCAGGCCATTGATCGTTCGGACGTATCGCTCCTTGTAATGGATGCAACGGAGCCTGTCACCGATCAGGATAAAAAGCTGGCGGCGCTGATTCTCGAAAAGGGGAAAGGCCTTGTCATTCTTCTCAACAAGTGGGATCTTCTGAAAAAGAAGGATGATCTCGGCGACCGAATGAAAGAACTCGTACGGGACGAAATGGTCTTCGCAAAACATGCGCCGGTGACGTTTGTATCGGCGCTGACGAAGCGGGGACTTCAGAAGATATTCCAGTCGGTTCTTGAAGTGTACGATAATAGAAAACGAAGAATAAGCACGAATGTTCTTAATCGGGTCATTCGCGATCTTCTGGCTTTTGACCGGTTGCCTTCCGATAGGAACGGAAGGCGTTTGAATATCTATTATTGCACGCAAAGCAGCGTCGAACCGCCGACTTTTGTCTTTTTCGTAAACGATGCCTCGCTCATAACAATTCCCTTTGAAAATCATATTGAAAATGAACTTCGTGGTATTTCTGGTTTTCAGGGTTCTCCGATACGATTATTTTGGAGGGAAAAGTCGCGGGAGTGAGATTTTCCTTGACCAGAGCTAGGGTTGCTGGTAAAACTAAGATGTTCGGGGTTTGGCTTCATATCCTTATTATCCCGCTGGTTATACCAAGGAAGAGGAGGTTGCGAGTTTGACGAAGACGGATCTGATCAATGCGGTGGCGAAGGCGACGGGGCTCAACAAGAAAGAATCGGGCAGTGCGGTGAATGCGGTCTTTGAGGCCATTGAGAATGCCCTTGCCAAAGGGGACAAAGTCCAGCTCGTTGGTTTCGGGACATTTGAAGTCCGGAAACGAGCGGCAAGAGAAGGAAGAAACCCCCAGGACCCCAAGAAAGTCATCAAGATCCCGGCCAAGACAGTTCCCGCGTTTCGTCCCGGGAAAGCGCTCAAGGACAAGGTTTAAGAGGATCATTTTCGTATTTGACGTTTTTTTCTTCAAAAGCGGCCCTTTCGAGGCCGCTTTATTTTTTTGCTCCTAAGTCCTCGCCTGAAGATACGAATACATCCGGAGCCAGTTGTCCGTTGACAATTCCTCCGCACGAACCTTTTGTTCCGGGGCGAGTCCGGAAAACGCGAGGCCTTCCACGACGATATCGCACTGGTACCCTGCACTGCGCAAATTCCAGAGAAGCGTCTTGCGTCGATGTCGGAACCCGTCCTCAAGGAGCGCCCTGAAGGTGTCTCGAGTCGCTATTTCCAGATTTTCGGTTGTGTTGAACACCGCAAGCACCGAATCGGCATGAGGAGCCGGACTGAACGAGCGTCGGTCAACCCGCCGGACGATACGCCCGCCCCCAAGCGCATCGAGAACGATGCCAAGAGGGCCTCTTCCCTTTGTTTCCGGAGGGGCCAGCAACCGTTCCATCGCTTCTTTCTCCAGAAGGAGCACGATGCGACGCACTGTTTTCAGACAGTGAGAGATGAAGGTCCATAAAAGGGGAGTCATAACGCTGTACGGGATGTTCGCGACGATTCGAGTGAGTCCTTCGGATGGAAGAGAGTCGTAATCCCACGTTCGGGCGTCTCCCCACAATACGGAAACTCGCCCCGGATACCGTTCTTCAAGAGGCGCAAGCCACGGCTCAAGCCTTCTGTCGATCTCGATGGAAAAAACTTTGCGACAACGTTCCGCAATCGCTTCGGTCAGGATCCCTTTTCCCGGGCCGACCTCCAGAACCGAACACGCCGGGGTCAGTTCGGCGACATCCAGAATGCCGGAAAGCACATTTCTGTCGACCAGAAAGTTCTGTCCCCATTTTGGTTTCGGAGAGAAGGATTCAGGGCTCATTCTGGAATCATCCTTTTGAAGAACGTTCGGGATAAAAAAACGGGAAACCGTTGTCGGTTTCCCGTTACTGTTCTGGTCGGGACGAGTGGATTCGAACCACCGACCACCTGCACCCCATGCAGGTACGCTAACCAGGCTGCGCTACGT
>CALMZW010000009.1 GCA_937870605.1 uncultured Synergistaceae bacterium | reverse complement strand
GGCACAAGCATGCCCCCCGAGCGCTCAAAACCCCGCCACGCCGGGCGCGCCCGCCCCCCCGCCCCGGCGCCGCATCATGCGCACAGGGGCGGACCTCCGGAACGGCCCCGCCCCTGTGCGCCGCGGATAGCGGAAAAACGCCCGGGTCGCGCCGGCGCTACGGCCGGCGGAACAGGATCACCCGGTCGAAGAGGATTTCCCCGTAGGACGGTCCTGTCTTCGTCTTCGGCTCGCAGTAGGCCCGAAAGGCCACCGTGAGTTCCTTGAGCTTCATCCTGTCGCAGAAGGGTTCTGGGATCGGAACGCAGCCGTCCGCGCCGCATTTTCGAGAGATCTTCACGGCGTAGAACATCCCGGCGTTCGGGTCGCCCGGGAGGTAGGCGCGCGCGCTGTCGCGCAGAAGGCCCTTCGAATTCGCCTCGCTGACGCCGACCATCTCCCTGAGCCCCCTGAAGCGCGGCTCGTCGGGGAGGTCTTCGAGCAGCGTCCAGCCGTAGACGTTCAGGCTGTTGTAGAGCGCCTTTCCCGCCGCGTCGTGGAGGACGCCGTACGCCACGAGAAAGTCGTCCTCGCCGAGCGTGAAGGGCTGCGTGATGAGATAGGTCGTGTCGTTCGTCGCCGCGAACGCGTCGATGTTCTGGAGGATGGGGTTGTACCCGTCGGCAATCCACTGCGCCGTGGGGAGCTTTTCCACATTGTAGCCCGGATGGGCTTCAATCAGGGCGTCCTCGAGCCTCTTCATCGTCGGCAGAAGATGCATCTCGTTCGTCCCCGTTCCGCGCTCCCGGAGGTCGGCTGCGGGGAACGGGTCGGCGGGCAGTTCGACGCCGGGGGTGACGCGAAAGACCTTCATCCCGCCGAACGTCTCGTAAAACCGACGTTCCGCCTCGGGATCGTCGATGATGGCGACCCGGTACAGAAGGTTGAACTGGTCGGACCGCTCGTCGAGTCCGAAACGCACCAGCTCCGCGGGCAGTCCTTCGACGTTCACGGCCGTCTCCGCGTATCCCGCGCCGAGGAGCGCGCTGCGGAGCCGTCGCTCCGTCGTCCTGTTGCCCGTGGAGATCATGACGAAGAACGAATCGAACGGCGCAGCAGCGCCCACGGATCGGACCGTGAGGTGGTTGATGGTGTCTCCGAGAAGGGAATAGACGCGACCGGAATAGTCGGCCTCCTCGAAATACCGCATTGCGGCGAAGTGCTGCAGGCTGAAGTAGACCGATTTCGGCGGCGTCCGTCCGATCAGGACGAGCGCCTCGTCCTGCCGCAGCCGATACGTCCACGGAAACTGGTTTTCGGGCGTTCCGGGAAGCCGGTCCACGCTGAGCGTGAGATACGGGGTGGCGAGATTGTTGCCGAACCCGCTCGGGAGGACTTTCCGGCAGAACAGATCCCTGACGTCGATCCCTATCGGAGCGCCTTCCCTGACCTGGAACCCGGCGTCTCCGAGAAGCCCGAGGAACGTTCCCAGATCCCCTTCGGGACCACCGTCCCCTCCGCCCCCGCCGCACCCCCCGAGGAACACGAGTCCGGACAGGAAAACGACCATCAGCACGAAACGACCTCCCGAACGCAGGCGACGAATCTTCCGGAACACGATATCCATACCGCCACACCCTTTCAGCGGAGAAGAGTTTTGAGACACATCGCAATTTTAGCAGATTTTTCACAACTGATATATTATTCCGAACGCGTCCGCGGTCGGGGGTCGCTTGACGTTCCGGCCGTTTATGCCTATCCTTGTGAAAACCTGATATGGGGGAG
>CALMZW010000008.1 GCA_937870605.1 uncultured Synergistaceae bacterium | reverse complement strand
GGCGCCTCAACACCTTGCGAAAACCCTTGTTTTCCAGGGGAGAACCTCTCCCGTATCTTCATGAGGACAATCATATTGTACACGATATGAAGCGGCTCTTCATACCGTGCGGACGCGCCGATGTCCACTCCGGAACGGAACGCCGGCGCGTCCGGATGAAAACGACGCGAAGCCGACGGAGCATCGTCCGGTCGGCCCGAAATACGCGCACGTGTCCGTGTAACGGTCCCCCGAACGGGAGGCTCTTTTTTTCGGAGAGCCTCCCGTTTGCGAACACGCTAGAGCGCCACCGCCCCGGCGAGTCCGGTCGCGACGTTGATCCAGCGCCGCATCTCAACCATATCGGAACCGCGCATCCGCACCGTGCGCCCGTCCAGACGCTGCACGCCGGGGACGTAGGAAACGACGTCGCACTGACGCGAGTATTTGAACGTCAGCTCAAGTTCATAGGGCAGGCTGATTTTCTGGACAGGAGCTCTTTTCGAGGCGATCCGCAATGTCGCCTCCCGGGCCGCCTCGCGCAGCAGATTTCTCGTCCGCGACGGGGGAAAGCAGTCTGCCGACGCGTTGCCGTGCGCTTCCTTGACGCTGCACGTCACGAGGTTCTCCCCCAGAAGCCCCGACGCCTCCCGACAGACGGCCGCGTCTCCGGTCACGAGCGCCACGGGGACGCCGAACGCGGCGCACACGGCCCCGTTGATCCCCGTTTCCCCCACGAGATGACCGTTGAGACGCACGTCGTAGAGCGTCGCTCCGGAGACGGTGTGATCGAGCACCGCGAGCGGCGTCCCGGACATCGCGTGATAGGCCGTGAAAAATGCGCCGTCGTATCCTTCCACGCCTTCGACCATTCCCAGCGCTTTCGGCGTGCCCGAGAGAAGCCGCACGTTTTCCGGAAGGCCGGAGATATCCAGATTGATCATCCGGGCGTGCGAGTCGTTGACGAGGATCTCCTTCGCCCCGCCCTCTATGGCGCCCTCGATAACGGCCATAACGTCGTGGAACTCCATTTTGCATCCGAACGCGTATTCCGCCGGATGGTCCGAACGCGTCTGCAACGCGCTGACCACGCCGGTCGCGCCCTCCATATCGGCGCTGACGTAGATTCTCACCGTTTCATCACCCTTTCCGGGATTTTGCGGTTCTCCGCAGTTTCGTCGTTCCGCCGCGATCCTTCCGGTATGCGTTTCGGATCTCCGGCCGCCGGGCATGATTCGGATGTCGGCCGCCCCGACGTTCGCAACCTTTTTCCGTTGACAATCCGGAGTGCAGGATGTAGAAATGGATGAATAAATGGATCCAAAATATCGAAGTCAACAGGGGAAGGGGGCGGCGGTCGGGGAGAACGAACGTGCGCGGGATGGATATTCGGGAAGTACGTCTATCACACTTAAGGAGAGTGAACTGCATGAAGAAACGCATCCAGCTTGTGCTCTGCGCTCTGTGCATCCTGGCGGCCGCCGGGTCAACGGCCTCCGCTGACGTCAACCGTGGCGGCATTCTCAAATGGCATCTTCAAAACAACCCCCCCGCACTCGATCCGGTGACGTCGAACATCACGACCTCCGCGCGCGGCACGAACCTGTATCTCGAGACGCTCGTCAAAAACGGCGCGGATGGAGAGATCCTTCCGCTTCTCGCGGAAAAGTGGGAGGTCAACTCGGACTCCACCGTGTGGACCTTCCATCTCCGCAAGGGCGTTACGTTCCACAAGACCGTCAAGGGCGCCGCGACGCTGAACGGCGGGCGCGAAATGACCGCCGACGACGTGAAGTACAGCCTGGAACGCCTCGTGAAGATGAAGTCGGCGCGCGTCATGTTCATATCGACGATCAGGGGGTACAAGGACCTCTTCGACGGGAAGGCCGATTCCTGGACGGGAATCGAGGTCGTCGACAAATACACGGTGCGCTTCACGCTCGAAATGCCGTATGCGCCGTTCCTCGCCGCGCTGACCTACACGTCGTTCGGCGTCGTTCCGAAGGAAGACGCCGAGAAGCTCGGGAAGGACTTCAACTTCTCGCCGGTCGGAACTGGGCCCTTCGCCTTCCATGAGTGGAAACAGGACAATGTCGTCTCCTTCCGGAAGAACCCCGGCTACTGGCGCAAGGACGCCGCGGGCGGCCAACTTCCGTATCTCGACGGAGTCGATCTCGTCGTCATGCCCGATTACAGCGTCGCCTACATGGAGCTCAAGAAGGGGAACCTGCATGTCCTCGAAGAGGTGACCGACGAGTACTATACGGACGCTAAAAAGGAATTCGGCGCCGGCTACCAGGAACGCCCCGCGCTCCAGAATTACTACTACGGCCTCAGCCAGATCCGGGAGCCGTTCAAGGACAATCTCAAGCTCCGTCAGGCGATCAACTACGCCGTCGACCGCAAGGCGATCAGCGAGATGCTTCTCAATGGCCGCTACATGCCGGCAATGGGCGTTCTGCCCCCCGGGATGTCGTCGTATGATCCCAACCTGCGCGGATACGCGTACAACCCGGAAAAGGCGAAGCAGCTCCTGAAGGAGGCCGGGTTTGAAAAGGGCATCGAGATCACGCTCCACTACAACAGCACGCCCCGCCACAAGGCGATCGCCGAGGCCGTCCAGGCGCAGCTCGGCCAGTTCAACATCACGGTGAACCTCGCGTCCACCGAAGTCGGCGCGCATTACGACGCGGTCCGCCGCGGCGACTACGAGTTCTTCCGCGCCGGATGGGCCGGAGACTACAACGATCCGGACAACTTCCTCTACACGCTCTTCTGCTCCGACAACTTCGGCGCGAAGGGGAACTACTGCCGCTACAAGAACGACATGGTCGACACCCTGCTCCGCGACGCCCGGAAGGAACCCGATCCCGCAAAACGCGTGGAGATGTACAAGAAGGCCGAACAGCAGATCGTCGACGACGCCGTGTGGCTTTTCCTGTACTACCAGACCACAAGTTTCGTGAGCCGTCCCGAGGTTCGGAACATCAAGCTTCCCTTCCTCGGCGCATACATGACCGATCTGAGCGAAGTATCCCTGTCAAAGTAGCTTCGGACACGCGAAAAGGCGCCTCCCCCGAAGGGGCGGCGCCTTTTTTTGAGCGAACCCGCTCAGCGAGCCAGAACGTACTCCAGACAGGTCCGCAGCGCGAACGCCGATCCGCCTGTTCCGTAGCAGTCGAACTCCTTGTCGTAACAGGCGACGGCGGCGATATCCAGATGCGCCCACGGAATGTCGGCATCGACGAATTCCCGCAGGAGCATTCCGGCGGTGATGACTCCCCCGCCGGGCCCGCCGGAGTTCGTGAAATCCGCGTTCGTGGATGTGATCTTCTCGCGAAGCTTCTCGTCGTCCATCGTGAATCTGTGGAAGCGTTCCCCGGTCCGTTCG
>CALMZW010000007.1 GCA_937870605.1 uncultured Synergistaceae bacterium | reverse complement strand
CCTTCGGGCGGGGATCTCTCCGAAATGCTGGCCGAGGCGTCGCTCTTTACCGATCTCGAGACGGCGGACATGACGGATCGAAACTCGGTGAACCTCTTGACGCTTCACGCCGCCAAGGGGCTCGAGTTTCCCGTTGTCTTCCTGGTCGGACTCGAAGAAGGGGTCTTCCCGCACTTTCGAAGCCTTGAGATTCAGGACTCGCTGGAAGAGGAGCGGCGTCTGTGCTATGTCGGCATGACTCGTGCGGAAGAGCGGTTGTGCATGAGCGGCGCGAAGAGCCGGCGACTTTTCGGGAGCACTCTGCGAAACGGATACTCCCGCTTTTTCTGGGAAATCCCGGATCAATACAAGGAAGTGGAGGACAGAAGCGAGGAGGAACGCAACAATGTTCACTCTGGGGGTCGCGGGAGACGTTGGGGCTGGTAAGAGCAGCGTCTGCCGTTTTTTTGAACGCAATGGGGCGACGGTGATCGATGCGGACGCGATCGTTCACGAACTCTGGGAGCGAAAACCGTTGCTCGATGCCGCGCGTTCGCGCTGGGGGGAGAGGATCGCAGCTCCCGACGGCGCCGTAGACCGAAAAGAGGTCGCGCGGATTCTCTTCGCCTCCGAAGAAGAGTACACGTGGCTGTGCGGAATCCTGCATCCGATGGTCCGGCGTGAGATTGAGGCGCGGCTGTCGAAGCTGACGGGACTCGTGCTGGCGGAGGTTCCTCTCCTGTTCGAGAGTCCGCTCCCCTGGTGGGTCGACGGGACGATCTATGTCAGCGCGTCCCGGGAGACACGAGGCCGAAGGAACGCATACCGCGGTCTGGACGAAGCGGAGATTCTGCGAAGGGAATCGTTTCTCCTTCCCGGGAAAAGAAAGATGGAACGCGCCGACCTCGTTATCGAGAATGACGGCTCGCTCGATCATCTTGAGACCACGGTTCGCGATCTGATGGACACGCTTCTTTCTCTCGCCGGGATTGTCAACGGCGAGAGTGTTTTCGGAGGCGAGGAGCACGCCCGTTCGTTTGAGACAGCCCTTCTGGCGGAAAAAATCGCAACGGCGATTTGCCGCAGACCTTTTTCGGATGGACGCACAGGCGTTTCATTCATCACGGAAGAACGCAGTCTGCGCCGCGCGGAAGAAATTGCGCAGGGGCTGGATGCACGATATCTATGGGCCGATACGTTCCGGCGGTGCTCGTATGCTTCCAGAAAGCGCATTATGGAGGAACTTCACGCGTGAAGGTCATAACGAGCCATATGGGAAGCGACTTCGATTCGCTTGCCAGTATGGTTGCAGCGTCCATGCTGTATCCCGACGCAGTCCTGTGCATGTCCGGCGCCGCGAGCAAGACTGTCAGGAATTTTCTCGCCGGAAACCCCGGACGTTGGGAAATTCTGACTCCGCGACGCGTTCACCTGAAGAATGTCGATTTCCTCGTGGTCGTGGACGCACGCTCGTTATCCCGGATCGGTCCCTTTGCGGAGGTTGTGTCCCGCGAAGGGGTCCGCGTCCATGTGTACGACCATCACCCGCCGTCGGGCGACGACATCGACTCCGAGTTCGCCTGCATCGAACCTCTCGGCGCAACAACGACGCTCATGGTGGAAATTCTGCTTCGAAAGGGCATCCCTGTATCCCCCCAGGATGCGACGCTTTTCGCCACGGGCATCTACGAGGATACGGGGGGGATGACGTTCGGCGGAACGAGCCCGAGAGATTTCGAAGCCATGGCGCGTCTGAAATCGCTCGGCGCCGATATGACGTCGATCCCCTCGAATATCGAGATGACCTTTTCCCCTCCCGAGAGGAAGCTCCTCGACACGCTGATCGAGAATGCGCGGGAACGTTTTTGGGGCGGGGTCCGCGTCGTCTTTTCCCACGCGGAAATGCATCCCTATGTCGACGGGTTATCGCTTTTCGTGCACCGGCTCAGGGACTATTTCTCGGCGGATGTCGTTCTTGCAGCGGTGAAGATGGGGCAGAGAACGTACCTCGTGGCGCGAAGCCGCGAAGATGGCGTCAATGCCGCGCATCTTCTGGCTCCACTTGGAGGGGGAGGGCATCCCCAGGCTGCGTCCGTCACATTGCACGATACCGACCCGAAAACGCTTCTCGCTTCGATGGAACGAGTCCTCGACAAACAGATTCCCCCGAAAATGACCGTCTCCGACTATATGACAAGCCCCGTTCTCGCCGTGTCGCCGGACTCGTCGGTGAACGACGCGTATCGCACGATGATCCGCTACGGGCACGCGGCGCTGCCTGTCGTCGACGCCCATGTGCTCGTCGGCCTCATTACGAGAAAGGATCTTGACAAGGCGCAGCTCCACGGATACGGTCTCGCCCTGGTGCGGGAGTTCATGACGGAGGGAGTCCGGACGATCTCCCGAAAGGCCTCGATTCAGGAAGCCCATCGGGTTTTTACGGTTCATAACATCGGAAGGCTTCCCGTCATGGAAGACGACCGGCTCGTCGGAATCATCACGAGAACGGATCTGATACGGGCGCTGTACCCCTATTCCGTCCCTGGAGACGAGCGACACGACGAAACGAACCTCCCGTGGACGGAGAATGTCGCGTACGCGCTGGAATCGATGCTTTCCGAATCGATCCAGTCGCTTCTCTGGCAGATCGGCGCACGGACCGAAAAAATGGGAATGCGCGCCTTCATCGTGGGCGGCACCGTTCGGGATATTCTGCTCGGACGGAAGAGCCTCGACATCGATATCGTCGTCGAAGGAGACGCCCTGAAACTCGTCGAATCGTTCGAAGACGACGACCGATGCCGGACTTCCGTTCACGAACGGTACAGAACGGGGACGCTCGTGTTCGAAACGGGGGAGAAGATCGACATCGCGACGGCCCGGCGCGAATTCTACGAATAACCGTCGGCCCAGCCGACGGTGTCCAGCGATTCCCTGAAACAGGATCTGTACCGGCGGGATTATACGATCAACGCCATGGCGGTCTCGATTACCCCGCTTTCATGGGGAGAACTGCTCGACTATTTCGGAGGCAGACGGGACATTGCGGCGGGATTGCTTCGCGTGCTTCACAATCTGAGTTTCGTCGAGGATCCGACACGCGTCCTTCGCGGCGTCCGTCTGGAAAAACGCCTCGGTCTGGTTTTTGAAGGAAATTCCATGCGGCTTCTGAAAAGTTGCATTCGGGGAGGTCTTCTCTCGAAGCTCTCCGGATTCCGGCTGAAGAGTGAAATAGAGCTGACGCTGCAGGAAGCCGATCCGCTTCCCGCCTGTCGCAGAATGGAAGAACTCGGACTCTGGGAGTCCCTGTTTCCGGGCATTAGCCTGAAAGAAGAGTGCTTCCGGAGGATCAGAAGGCTTTCGCTCTTCCTCGTGAGGATTCCAAAAGGCTTTCCGGACTTCTGCGGCCTGGAGTGGCTCGCATTTCTGACTGCCCTGCTTTCGGAATCGTCCGAACCCGTTCAGCGTTTTGCGATGGATCGCCTCAACCTCACGCGGAGAGAGCGCGGAATTGTAGTAAAATCCCTCGTGGGACTCGCGCAAATGGAAAAGGAACTCGGAGCAAGGTCCGCTCCGAAAAATTCCCGCATTGTCGAGCTTCTCGAAGGAGTCCACCCCGTCCCGGCTCTGTACTGGGGCGCCGCGACCGAACGGTGGCGCGTTCGCAGACGGATTCTTTTCTTCCTCAAGAATCTTCGTCTGGAACGTCCATGCCTGACCGGAGGAGATCTGATCCGGTTGGGCTACCGGGAAGGTCCCTGGATCGGCGAGCTTTTACAGCTTCTTCGAACGCTGGTGCTTGATGGCGAGCTCGTTTCGAAAGAAGACGAAACGCGGTGGGTTCTTGGCGCGTATCCAATTTCGGCAAGGAGTGTGAGAGAACGTGTTTCAACTTCCGAATCTGTCGGAGATGCTGCTCAGCATCCCGGCGGTGCTCTGGGCGATCACCTTTCATGAATTCTGTCACGGATATATGGCGTATCGCCTTGGCGACCCCACGGCGAAGGTTCGCGGACGCCTTTCCCTGAACCCCATGGATCATCTCGATCCCATCGGGGCCCTGATGTTGCTTGTCTTCCGTTTCGGCTGGGCGAAACCGGTCCCGATCGATCCGAGGTATTTCAGAAATCCACGGAGAGACATGTTTCTTGTTTCCATCGCCGGAGTGACCGGAAACCTTCTGACTGCGTTCGTGTGCGGGCTCATCGTGCGGCTGATTCCGTATCCGTTCCTTCGGATTCCCGCGTTGGGACAGTTTATGGCGCTGATGGTCATCATCAACGTCGGACTGGCCGTCTTCAACCTTATTTCGATTCCGCCCCTTGACGGTTCCAAAATCGTCTATACGTTTCTTCCGCCGTCATGGATGGAACAATACTTCTGGCTCGAACGGTACGGTTTTTTCGTCCTCATTCTCCTGCTCTCCCTGGGCGTCATCCAGGCGATCATGAACCCAATCGTATTCTTCCTGTTGCGCATCATTCTCTTCTAGGAGCCGCGAATGAGAATTCTGCTGACGAACGACGACGGCATTCACGCTCCCGGAATCGTCACATGCGCCAACCGCCTCTCTTCACGCGGTCACTATGTTCAGGTCATCGCGCCCGACCGTGAGCGGAGCAGCATCGG
>CALMZW010000006.1 GCA_937870605.1 uncultured Synergistaceae bacterium | reverse complement strand
CCCCCTATCCGTTTCGCCATACGCACCATCAGCCCTTCGCCTGCGTGAGAACCGTCGCTTTCCGCCCGCGCCGGGCCGCCGCCGCGCCCCTTGACAAGCGGGGCGGCCCGGTGTAGCGTCGCATGGCGACGTGTATCTTTCGTAAAAAAACGAGGCAGGTGTCGTCTATGGCGGAAACGGGAATGAACATCCGCGTCCTGGAACGCTCGCTGGCAATACTGGCGTTCATGGCGGAGGAGCGGCGTCTGATCGGGGTGACCGAGATAGCGGAAGCCACCGATCTTTCAAAATCCACGGTTCACAGGATTCTCTCGACCTTCAGGGAAAAGAACGTCGTGCTCCGGGACGAAGGAGGACGCTACCAGGTGGGACCGGCCGTCCTCCTCTGGGCGGATGCGTACCGCCGTTCCTCCGGGCTCGCGGAAATAGCGCGCCCTTTTATGCGGCGACTCTGGGAAGAGACGCACGAGACGGTGCATCTCTTCATATATGAGAACGGCAAAGCGTTCTACCTCGACAAGCTCGACAGTCCGCACCCGGTGGGAATGCGCTCGCGGATAGGAGCCCCCCTTTCCCTCTATTCGACCTCGGGCGGACGGGCGATCCTCGCGGCGCTCCCGGAGGCCGAAATGGACGCCTATCTTTCGCGGACGACCCTGGAACGACGGACGAGCGCGACGGTGACGGACCCCGAAGCGCTCCGCCGGATTCTCGACGATGTCCGGCGCAACGGCTGGGCGGAGGAGAACCAGGAGAACGAGGAGGGAATCCGCTGCATCGGCGCGGCCGTGCGTTCCCTCGACGGAACGCCCGCGGGCGCCGTCAGCATTACCGCCCCCGCCTACCGGATGAGCGACGAACGGGCCCGATCGCTGTGCGAACGTGTCCGGTCGACGGCGGAGGGTATCTCCAGGGAACTGGGCTATCGCGGCTGAATCGCGCGACAGGACGAAAGCATCCGGCGGTTTTTTGCAAAGAATCGGGATTGAGAAAACAATCCAGACAATGTACAATGGGCGCACCGGGGTCTTCGTTCCGGACAAAATGGAGGCGAAGGCGTGAAACGGGACGGTCACAGAATCGTATTCCATGCGAAAGCACGAAGGGAGTGTTTGCGAATGAAACGGATTCCTGTCTGGATTTTGCTGGGGTTGATGGTTGCGAGCGCAGCGCTTGTCGGAGTGACGACGAATATGCCTGTTTCGGCCGAAGCCGCCGGAAGCGGGACGGATCTGCCCGCGCTTCCTCCGGTGGAAAAGCCCGCTGATCCGGCGAAGGACGCGGCGCAGCAGCCCGGAACGGCGACGGACGCCGGGAAGGAGCCGCTTCCGGTGATCGACGAAGCGAAAACGCCCGGAGATACGGCGATGCAGGGGGCGATGGATCTTCCCGTGGTGGATGACAGCAATCTTCCGATCGAGAAGGCCATGGACGGGTATACCGTCGACGTATCCCAGATCAAGCAGTCCGAAATCGTGAAGGGCGAACTTGTCGAAGAGGGCAAGAACGCCAGGATCAACTGGACATCCGACTACATCGAGGCCACGGGGCAGGCGGTTCCGCCCACGGGAAAACAGGGGACGGGACAGGGGCAGCTTCTCGCGCGACGGGGCGCGACGCTCGATCTGCAGCGCAACCTGCTCGAGTTCATCAAGGGCGTGCAGCTGTCTTCGGAGACCAGAATGGATGATTTCATGGTCGCGAACGACACCGTCCGGACGCAGGTCCAGGGGATGATCAAGAACGTCGAGATCACGGACGCGAAGTTCGACGGAGAGATCTACACGATTACGGGACGCATCAAGCTCGACAAGGTGCGCCAGTCCGTCATTCCGCATCTGCCCAAGCCGTCGGACGCGACGCCCGGAAAGTCGTCCGGGAAATACGGATACACGGGCGTGATCCTCGACTGCCGCGGCCTGCCGCTGATCCCGGCGATGACGTTCCGGATTCTCGACCCGCGCGGCAAGGTCGTCTACGGCCCCGGCGTCGCCGAGGCCG
>CALMZW010000005.1 GCA_937870605.1 uncultured Synergistaceae bacterium | reverse complement strand
TGCCGGAGCGACGCCGCGAAGGCGGCGTCCGTGATGCACACGTACGCCGTTCCCGCGACGGGAGCCTTCGGATCCGCATGATCGCAGAGCCAGGCGTAGGCCGCAAGTTGCAGGCTCGGGGGAAGAAGTCCCCGGCTTCTGTCCGTCTGGGCGTAGCTTTTCAGGCGGCCGCTCTTGAAGTCGAAAAGCAGAAGCGATCCGTCGGAGAACACATCCATCCGGTCGCACGTTCCCTTGACGACGACGCCCCCGATGGTCGCCTCCGGAAGCGGCGCTTCGAGCCGGATGTCCGTTCGGAGCGGGGCCAGTTTCGCTTCGAGAAGGCGCATCGAGCAGGCGGTCCGGCGCAGCGCGGCTTCGAAACGGGCGCGGCGGGGCTGAAGCCGCGGGTCGTCCCGGAGGTCGGGATAGTCCCGGTAGCCTTCGGCGATGCAGCGGTCGACGTCTCCTGTGTCGTATGTTTTCCCGAGGGAGAGCCGTTCCAGGATCGTGTGTGCGACCTTTCCCGCGATGTCCGCGCGAAAGAGTCCGGGGCGGCGGTCGTCGAGCTTCAGGATCCGCAGGCAGGCGAACCGGAACGGGCAGGAGCGCAGAAGATCCAGGTCGCTCACGGAGAGAACCTGCGGCCCTCGTTCCGGCGCAGCGTCCGGCATCGTGGCCCCGACGACGGAAACGTCCGCGTCGCGCCCTCCCGTCAGGCGGCTTTCCGGGGGGATGATCGCCGCTTCCTCTCGCAGCGGCAGGAGGGATCCGAGATCCCGGCGGATGTCCGGCCCGCCCCCCCCCTGCGATTCGGGCGGCGTGGCGACAGTCGTCAGAAACGGGATCGGAGCGTCCGGGGCCGGTTCAAGCGCGCGTTTCAAAAACGGGGAGCGTTCGACGGGTTTGCCCGAGTCGTCCCGGCACGGGCGGCAGACGATCGTGAAACGGTCCCCCCCGGCCAGAATCCGCCGGAAGAGCGCTTCGCGCTGCATTCGGACCTCCGGCAACAGCGGAAGGTGGGAGGGCCCGAGGGAGAATTGCTCATGCAGCGCGCGCTTTCGTTCGTCGGAAAGAAGCGGGGACTCCGAGATGGTCCCGGGCCAGGCGGATGCGTCCATCCCCGCCGCGATCCACACGGGCGCGTGGGCGAGCACCGGAGGAGCGCCCAAGTACAGCTGCGCGGCGTCCCGACGCTCGGGAGGGAACCAGAGCGTTGAGGATCGCGCCCACTCCCGCAGGAAGGCCTCCGCTTCCGAACCGGCCAGGGCGGTCGTCCCGACCGGTCCGAGATTCCGTTCGGCGCCTTCGAGGATGTCCGCCTTTCGAATGGCTTCTCCAATGGAGAGGTTCGCGGTCCGGAGATCGTCGTCGGCGTCCGGATGGAGACGGAGCGTCGCGGAAAGCGTCCGGTCCCAGGCGGGGTCCTCCGTCGCGAGGGTCACGAACGCCCGAAGGAGTCCGGAGGGGCGGCTCCCGCCGCGCACGGTCCGGGCGAAACGGAACGCCCTGTCAAACGACGACGCGCTTCCGACGCGCCTTTTCAGAAAATCGCGCCACGCGTCGGCGCCTCGGGGACGTTCCCGCTCGAAATCCCTGCGCGGGAACGCTTCGCCGAGAAAGGCAGGGTGCGAGAGGAGGTTCGCGCAGCCGTCCGGAGGCCAGTTCCATCGGTCGAGATCCAGGATGCGCGCGGCAAGCATGAACGGCAGGGAATCGGCGACCGTCGCGCCGTAGCGGCGCGTGAACGGGATGCGGTAGCGCGCGAGCGTCTCTTCCGCGACTCGGGCGTCCTTTTCGGGGGCGACGACGGCGACGTCGCCCCAGCCGGGGAAGGGCAGGCCGCAGAGTCCGGGGAGCGCGCCCTGCGCATTCGACCAGAGGATCAGCTCGCGGCAGATCGTTTCGTACTGCATTCGCCGGTCGCCGGCTTCGAGGAGGATTCCCCTGAGCGACGCGGACGGGATGACGGACGTCTGCGCCTCGGGGAACTGATTCGCTGCGTCATAATGCGCGGCAAGGCCCGTCGAAGGGGCGTATATGCGGACGTCCGCGCCGCGGGAGACGATCTCCCGGATGAGGCGAAGCTGTCCGTGCGTAAACGAGAGAAAGCCGACGAACACGACCTCGGTCTCTGAGAAAAACGAATCGGGGACGAAGGGCAGAATCTCCCGCGCGAGCGTCGGAAGCTCCGCGCTGTCGGCGAGTCCCTGCGCCGCCAGAAACTCGCGGTACGCGACGTACGCGCGCTGCAAAAGGCGGGACGGGGAATCCGTGCGCCCGTCCGCGGATGCCCCGTCCGCGGCGAGAGCGGCGGACAGGACGTCGGGCGGAACCTCCTCCCGCAACAGCTCCCGGATCTCCTGTCCGAGAAGCCGGATGACGCCGGAACGCCCCGCTGTGCGCGCATGGTCGCCCGCCATTCCGGAGAGGATGCGGCGCAGGACGAGCCAGTGGTCCGGCGGGTCGATCTGTCCCTTCGGGGAGCGGATGCCTTCCGGAGTCCGTCCCGCCGAAAACGACAGCTCCCGGCGCCAGTCGTTCCATGTCCAGAGGCGCCGGCGGACGGCCTCCTCCGGGGCGGCGGAGCGCTCGAGAAGATCGCGCAGGCGGCGCCGTTCTTCGCTCCCGGGGATGGAGACGATGCTCGTCGACGGATCGATTTTCCGGAGGTCGTCTTCGATATCCGAGACGCGAAGGTACCGGAGGATGCGAACGCCCATGCGCGGAACCGCCCCGCGTTACTTCGGACCGATCGTTTCCGCGGGGCCGAGGGCGTGCAGCAGGGCCTTCGCGAAGAGCGGAAGGTCCGCCGGTTTCCGGCTCGTGATCAGCCGTCCGCAGACGACCACCGGCTCGTCCACCCACTCCGCGCCCGCGAGGATCATATCGTCCCGAACGCTTGCGTAACTTGTGGCCTTCAGCCCCTTCAGGATTCCGGCCGAGACGAGGACGCTGCCTCCGTGACAGATGGAGGCCACGATGCCTCCCGAGGCGTACACGCGCTGCACGAGCGCCACCATTTCCTGGGACATCCGTATCCGGTCCGGAGCCCACCCTCCGGGGATGACCACGGCCGCGAGATCGAAGTCGATGCTTCGCGGGGTATACGCCGCATCCGCGAACGTTCCGGATTTCCCCTGATATTGCCGCGGCGCCACGGGCGCGACGACGAGGGGATCGTACCCCTCCTCGACGAGCCGGTAGTACGGATACCAGTATTCGAGATCGTTGAAATCGCTTTCCACCAGAATGGCGACCTGTCTGCCCATCCGTTTTCCCCTCCCTCTCATCAGCGTTTCCGTTTTGCGAAACGACTCCATTATAGCCGTTTCGTTCTGATACAATCATCGCATAGGACCCTG
Source organism: uncultured Synergistaceae bacterium (assembly GCA_937870605.1). Lineage (GTDB taxonomy): Bacteria > Synergistota > Synergistia > Synergistales > Aminobacteriaceae > CALFXN01. The sequence goes on along the minus strand of CALMZW010000005.1, from coordinate 9,058 downwards.
TTCCGAAAGGACGGATGTCCGGCGTCGGACGGGGAGCGGAGTGAATCGGAAGGGAGGCCCGGAAATGGGTATTCGGGAAAACGAAGCAGTACGCGCCATTCTGGGACGACGGAGCATCCGGCGGTTCGAGGATCGCCCCGTGGACACGGAGACCGTGGAGTTGCTCATCGAGTGCGCCTGCGCCGCGCCGAGCGCCGCGAACGTCAGGCCGTGCCATTTCGTGGTCGTCACGGAGCGAAGACTGCTGAGCGCGATGGCGGAGGGGCATCCGTACGCGAAGATGATGTTCGAGGCGCCGCTTGCGGTCGTGGTGTGCGGGGAGCCCGACAAGAGCGACTTCGCTGCGCGATACTGGGAGGAAGACTGTTCCGCGGCCATGGAGAACCTGCTTCTGGCCGCGCACGCGCTCTCCCTCGGCGGCGTGTGGATCGGCGTCCGGCATGCCCCGGGGCAGGAGGCGCGGATACGGGATCTCCTCGGAATTCCGGACCGGATCGCCGTTCTCGGCGTGGCGGCGCTGGGCTACGGCAAGGAACAAAAGGAACCCCACAGCGGCATTCCGGACGGAGCGCTGCACCTTGGAGGCTGGTAGACGATGACGAACTTTCACATAGACCCGACGATCGGATTCATCCTCGGAAGGAGGAGCGTCCGGAAGTTTCTTCCGAACGCGGTCATTCCCGAGATGGTCACGACGCTTCTGGAGTGCGCGTTCGCGGCGCCGAGCGCCCATAACCGGCGCCCGCTGCACTTCATCGTCGTGGACGACCGCGCGACGCTCGACGCGCTGGCGAAGGCCCACGATTCCGGCAAGGCCATGGAGACCGCGCCGCTTGCCATCGCCGTGTGCGCCGACACATCGATCATGCCCGAAGGGGACATGGCCTGGATCGAGGACGCCGCGGCGGCGATGGAGAATATTCTCATCGCGGCGCGCGCGCTCGGACTCGAAGGCGTGTGGCTCAAGGTGATGGACCGGCATCCGCGCGAGGAGCGGGTCACGCCGGTTTTCGGCCCGCCGCCGCATGTGAAGATCGTTGCGATTGCGGCCCTGGGGTATGGCGACGAGGCGAAGGACCCCCACAGGGGCGTGAACGAAGAACGGATTCACAGAAACGTCTGGGGCTGATCCTTCGCGCCCGTCGACAGTGAAAATGACGCAGGGACGGAGGGACCGCCGTTATTCGGACGGTCCCTCTCTTCGTGATACAATAAACCGGTTATATCTATGATCGTTCCCCGGAAACGGGAATGGCAGGTGGAGGAGTCTTTATATGGATAAGGAAGAAAAGCAGAGCGAACCTCTCTTCGGCAAGGTCGTTTCCCTGCCGCTGGTCGAGGAGATCAAGCACAGCTATCTGGACTACGCGATGAGCGTCATCGTGGGCCGGGCGCTGCCCGACGCCCGGGACGGACTCAAGCCCGTGCAGCGCCGGGTCCTGTTCGCGATGATGGAACTCGGGTTGCGGCACAACACGGCGTACAAGAAATCCGCGCGCGTGGTCGGCGAAACGATGGGCAAGTACCACCCGCACGGAGACGCGTCAATCTACGATACGATGGCGCGTCTGGCGCAGGACTTCAGCATGCGCTACACGCTCGTTGACGGACAGGGCAACTTCGGCTCCATCGACGGCGATCCCCCTGCGGCGATGCGGTATACGGAAGCGCGCCTCGACGAGCATGGAGAGTTCATGCTTGCGGACATCGAGGAGAACACGGTCGAATGGGCGCCGAACTTCGACGAGTCCCTGAAGGAGCCCATGTACCTCCCGGCCGCGATTCCGAACCTTCTCGTGAACGGAAGCACCGGAATCGCCGTCGGCATGGCGACGAACATGCCCCCGCACAACCTCAGGGAAGTCGCGGACGCGCTCTGCTATCTGATCGATTCGGACGACCCCGATCTCGGGGAGATCCTCACGCGCCTTCCCGGACCCGATTTCCCGACGGGCGGCATCATTCTCGGCCGCGAGGGGATCGTGGACGCGGCCCGCACCGGCAGGGGCAAGCTCATCGTTCGCGGAAAGACGCACGTCGAAGAGGGCAAACGCGGCAAGACGGCCGTCGTCATCACGGAAATCCCCTATATGGTCAACAAGACGCTGCTCATCGAGACGATCGTCCAGTCCGTGCAGGAGAAGCATATCGACGGCGTGTCGGACATCCGGGACGAATCGGACCGGGACGGCATGCGCATCGTGCTCGAACTCTCGCGCGAGGGGGATCCGAACCTCGTGCTGCGGCAACTGTACCGGCGGACGCAGCTTCAGTCGACGTTCGGCGTGATCAATCTCGCGCTCGTGGGCGGCAAGCCGTGCGTCCTTCCGATGATGGACCTGCTTCGGATCTATCTGGATCACCGGCGGGACGTGGTTCGTCGCCGGACGACCTTCCGGCTCGACAAGGCGAAGGCCCGCGAGCACATCGTCGAAGGCCTCGTGAAGGCGCTCGATATGATCGACCGGGTCATCGCGCTGATCCGCGCTTCCAAAACGACGCAGGACGCCAGGGACGCGCTTGTGAACGAACTGGAGTTCTCGCCCCTCCAGGCGCAGTCGATCCTCGAATTGCGCCTCCAGCGCCTTACGGGACTCGAACGCGAGAAGCTCGAGGAAGAGCTGAAGCAGTTGCTTGCCGACATCGAATACTTTACGTCGATCCTCGAAAACCCGAAGCTGCTCGACGCGGTGATCCGCGACGAACTTTCGGATGTCGGACGGCGTTTCGGCGACGACCGCAAGACGCAGATCATGGAAGCCGAGCGGGAGATGGCGGATGAAGACCTCATCCCCGAAACGGATATCGTCGTGGTCCTCTCGAAGGACGGCTTCCTCCGCAGAAAGAGCCTCGAGGAGTATTCCCTCCAGGGGCGGGGCGGAAAGGGGCGCAAGGGGGCGTCGGTGCCGGAAGAGGACGAGATCATGATCCTCGCGGTGACGAACACGCACAAGGACATCTTCCTGTTCACCTCCAAGGGGCGCGTGCTGGCGGTCAAGGGATACATGATTCCGGAGTCGAAAAACGGAAAGGGACGCCACGTCTCGAAGTTCGTCTCCATCGAGGAGAACGAGCGCGTCGTCTCGATGTACGGCCGCGGCGTGGAAGACTCGAAGTTCATATTCCTCATCACCCGGAACGGAACGGCCAAGCGTCTGGCTATTTCGGAACTCGCCTGCCTCACGCGTGCCGGGAAGCGGGTGCTCTCCCTGGACGAAGGGGACGAGATCGCCAAGGTGCGCCTCACATCCGGTTCGGACGATCTTCTGCTCATGACGGAAAAGGGACAGGCGCTCCGCGTTCCGGAGGTGGAGTTCCGGTCCATGGGACGCAGCGCCCGGGGCGTCCGCGCGGTGCGACTCGATCCGGGAGACTGCGTGATCGGGTGCGACATCGTGCACCCCGCAAAAACGTCGCTCATCATCAGCCAGCGGGGCGTCGGAAAACGCACGGAATACGACGACTTCACGACCCATCACCGGGGCGGCGGCGGCGTGCGCGCGATGAACCTCGGGCGCAAGACCGGCGTTCTCGTCGGATGCTGGGGCGTCTCCGAAGACGACGAAGTCATCGCCATCACGAACCGCGGCCGGATGATCCGCGTCGCGGCGTCGGAAATTCCTTTGCTCAGCCGCGGCGCGACGGGATCCATCACGGTGCGGCTCGACGAGGGCGACATGGTGGCGGACGTGAGCGTCGTTCCGGGAGACGTAAGCCGCGAGGCGGTCCCGGCGCCGCAGATGCGGGACGCCGAAACGCCGCTGCTTTCCGAAGAGGAGGAATAGCGGAATGCGCATCGCTCCGGACGGACGGACCGCGGTCGGGATTGCGGGGCTTCTCGCGCTGGGGAGCCTGACGGTTTCGGGACTTCTCGCGGCCTTTTTTGTCGTGGTTCTCGGCGTGCTGCTCTGGTTTTACCGGGACCCGGAACGGGTTCCTCCGGCGGATGCCGCCGTCTGGACGGTTCCGGCCGACGGAAAGGTCGTTGAGGCGGAGGATGTCGTTCTCCCGGATCTCGGAAAGATGCGCAAAGTCGGGATCTTCATGTCGCCGCTCGACGTCCACGTGAACCGTTTCCCCTTCCGGGGAACGGTCACGGCGCTCGAGTACGTCCCCGGGAAGAAGTGGATGGCGTTCGCGCCGAAGGCCTCCGAGGAGAACGAGCGGATGATCGTCACGCTCGACACGGAGGCCGGCCCCGTCCGGCTCGTCCAGATCGCGGGGTTCCTCGCGCGGCGCATTGTCTGCCGGCTCGTGAAGGGGGACGTCCTCGACCGCGCGGAGCGGTACGGCATGATCAAACTCGGATCGAAGGTTGACGTATATGTCCCGTTGCGCGTAAAATTATCCGTTAGAATCGGTGATCGTGTATCGGCCGGTCAATCTGTACTGGGAGTGATGGGACATGAAAATCATGAAACGTAGGCGGCATATCCCCTTCCGCGAAATCGCGCCGAATATGGTCACGAGCGGGAATCTGCTGTGCGGCATGTTGTCGCTGATTCTGGCGATTCACGGAAGCTTTGTCCCGGCCGCCTGGCTGATTTTCGCAGCCGTGTTCTTCGATTTCATGGACGGGAAGGTCGCCCGCAGTCTCGGGGGCGGAAGCCAGTTCGGGCTTGAGTTCGACAGCCTCGCCGATGTCGTGAGCTTCGGCGTCGCGCCCGCGGTCCTTCTCTATATCGTGTATCTCAAGGGCTTTCTGGGCGTCTCGGGCGCGCTCGTCGCGTCGTTCTTCGCGCTCTGCGGGGCGTTGCGTCTGGCCCGCTTCAACGTCGTTCACGTGACCGGTCACTTCCAGGGGATTCCGATTCCCGCCGCCGGGCTCTTCGTCGCGTCGTTCGTCATCGCGGGCGTCCATCTTCCCCCCTGGGTAACGATGGCGTTGCTTGCGGCCACAGGCGCGCTGATGATCTCGAGCGTTCCCTACGGCAACCTGAAGGGCATCAAGAAGGGGCAGGGCGACCGGAAAAAGTTTCTCCTTCTTACGTCGCTCATGGTCGCGATCTTCGTCTTTCTTCGTTCCGCCGGGCCTCTGGCCGCGATCTCGATCTACGTGATCAGCGGGCTGGTCCGTTTCGACTGGGGAAAGTGGCTTTCCCTTCCGGTCGTCGCTTCCGACGAACTGAACGAGGACGAGACTGTCGAAGACCATTAGGTTTGGAGCAGCCCGTCCCAGGGACGGGACAGGCTATTGAGCTGTTTTGCGGGGGCCCTTCTTTCGGGCCCCCTGATTTTTGCCGGAGGTGAATGATTGTGGAATCGCTTTACAGGGGAATCGCGCTGACCATCGCGGGCAGCGATTCAGGCGGCGGCGCGGGCATTCAGGCGGATCTCAAGACCTTCGCGGCGCTCCGCGTGTTCGGAACCACCGTGATCACGGCGATTACGGCGCAGAACAGCCTGACCGTGTCCGACATCGAGAACCTTCCCCCGAGGATTGTCGCGGCGCAGATGGACGCGGTCCTCTCCGATTTTCCCGTGAACGCGGCCAAGACCGGGATGCTAAGCTGCGAGAAGACGATCCTGTGTGTGTGCGACGGCATCCGCAGGCACGGAATCACCCGGCTCGTCGTCGATCCCGTCATGATCGCCCAGAGCGGCGCCTCGCTGATCGATGCGGAGGCCGTCGCGGCGATCCGGCAGGAACTGCTCCCGCTCGCTCTCCTGGTCACGCCGAACATTCCGGAGGCCGAGCGTCTTTCCGGAGGCCCCGTGAAGAGTGTGGACGACATGGCTTCGGCGGCCCGCATCATTGCGGGATTCGGCCCGAAAGCCGTCCTCGTGAAGGGCGGACACATGATCGAGGGCGACGTGGTGACGGATATCCTGTTTGCGAACGGCGCGATCACCCGCTTCGATTCTCCCCGGATCCCGACGGAGAATACCCACGGAACGGGCTGCACGCTGAGCGCGGCCATCGCAGCCGAGCTTGCCGCGGGCAGCGAATTGCCGGAAGCCGTCAGAAAGGGACGCCAGTATCTCATGCTGGCGCTGAAGCGAAGCTTCCGTCCCGGACACGGGGCCGGTCCGCTGGGACACGCGGTGCTCGCGCCGTGGCTCTCCTGACGTTGCCGGCCGACGGAGCGGATCTCGAAAAGCGGATCGGGGAGATCTGGGGCGCAGTCCGCCTCGCGCGTCCCCTGTTGCATCACCTGACGAACAGAGTGGCGGCTCCGCTCCAGGCGCTCGTCGCTTCCGCCCTCGGGGCGAGTCCGCTGATGTCCGCCTGGCCCGTGGAAGTTGCGGCTCTTGCGGAGTCGTCGGACGCCATCCTCTTCAATCTCGGGACGCCCGGCGACGAGGCGTGGGCCGCGATGCGGATCCTTCTCGACCACGGGTGTTTCGGCAAGCCGCTGCTTCTCGATCCGGTGGGCGTCGGAGCGAGCGTCGCCCGAATGGACTTCGCCCGGCGCGTCCTCGATTCCGGGCTGGTTTCCGTCTGCAAGGGAAACGCTTCGGAAATTCGCGCCCTCGTTCGCGGAGGCGGGGATATGCGGGGCGTTGACGCCGGGCATCCCGTCGAAGGGAACGACGCGAGGGATCTGGCACGAAGGTTCGGGTGCGTTGCGGCGATAACGGGATGTGAGGATGTCGTGAGCGACGGCGTTCGGACCTGGCGGATCGGAGGCGGTTCGCCCCTGTTGCCGCGCCTTCCGGCGAGCGGATGTCTCGCCGGGACCAGCGTTCTGGCGTGTCTGGCCGTCCGGAACGGGGGAATTTCGGTTCTTGCGGGGTTGCTTGCCGTCAAAACCGCGTCGGAGACGGCCGCACGGAGCGCTTCCGGGCTCGGCGGCTTTCAGTCCGCGCTCGTGGACGCGTTCTGTTCGCTCGGCGCCCGTGACGCGGAACATGGAGCCTCCCTCGTGCGCCGGATCTGATCTCTCGTCGCCTCCGGGCGCGGGTCAGTGCGTCATGATGTACAGGACCACGCTTGCGAGCGCGATGAGCGACGCGAAAACGACCGTCGGAGCGAGCCACAGCTCCCGTCGGAGCGACGGGCCCGCATCGGGAACGTATCCGTCGAACAGCAGCCGGATCTTGTAGTTGCCATCCAGCTCGGCGATTCCCCTGAGCCCCTCGGCGATCGTGAACGCGATGGAAAACGCCTTCCCGTTTCGCTCGACGCTTTCGACATGCCCCGCCACAATGCCGTCAAAATCCGACCGGCTTTTCGAAATCATCTCGTAGATTCCGGAATCCTTCGGAAGCTCCACCTCGATGACGTCCCCTTTTCCCAGCTTTGAAGCGTTCTTTCCTTCAACCGGATCGATGACCGCGACGCAATCGTGGACGATGCTTACGGCGTCCGAGACGGCTTTTTCCGCGATTCCCGCATCATCAGCCGTTGTCGGAGAGACGGCCGGTTCCTTCGGGCGGGCGGGGAAAAAACGCGACATCGCGTCCGCGGGCTGTGAATCGAACGCCACGTAGACGATGGAACGAAATCCGATCGCCCCATCGATCGCCGACGTGATGGCCGTTTCCATCTTTTTCTCTCCGGAAGGCGTTTCCATGCATTGCGCGATGAGTTTCGGCGCGGCGATATCCCGGAGCAGCCCGAGAAGCCGCGCGTACAAAATCGCCGTGGGCGTTCCGGGGATCAGCGGGGACGGCGCCGCGGCGCGTTCCGCGATGGACGAGAGAAAGGCCGCGGTATCCAGGTTGACGGAAACGTCCTCCTCGGATTTCCCTTCGTCGAGCGGGGCGGAGATGAGCGAGAGGACTGCGTCCGGCGACGAGAGGACAGCAAACAACATCCGGAAGCGCTCGAGCTTTGTCTTCCGGATGGATATCTGACATTTGAGTACGGAAAGGACGGTCGCGTCCGGACCGTCGTGTGTTTCCATAGGTATCGACCTCGAAACGGAATGTCGTACGGATGCCCGTAGTATAGCAGGAAGGCCTTCCTGCGTCTCAGTCCTTTGCGAAGTCCCGTCCCGAAGCGGCCCTCGAGAGGATCCGCAGAACGGCGTATCCGATGATCGCGCCGGGAATGCTGCTCGCGAGGAACGCCGACTGGAGCGCGACGAATCCGAAGGACTTCCCGAGTGCGGGCCCGAGCAGCAGCGCGGAGAGCGTCGCGCCTATCGGCCCGGTTCCGATCGGTTCAAGAAGCGCAACCCAGTCCTTTCTGATGAAACGATATGCGAACCCGACGACGAGCGCGCCGGGAATGCTTCCGGGGAAGGCGAAGAGCGTTCCCGTTCCGGTGATGTTCCGCACGATGCTGGTCACCACCGCCGCTCCGGCGGCCCACCAGGGGCCGAGCAACACTCCGGCGATGGCGTTGACCGCGTGCTGGAAGGGAAAACACCGCGTCGGCCCCATCGGGATGGAGACTCCCGAGAGCAGGACCGCCGCGCCCGCCAGCAGCCCGGCGATGCACATCTTCCGGACGAGCGACGGATCACTCGCCCTGGAGGAGATCATCGAGCGGCGCCTCCCGTTCGATCAGGCCGGATTGCTTCGCGAACGCCGCAAAGGTTTCCCATCCTTTTCTGTCGAAGCGCTGCGAGGAAGCGTATTGCGGCAGGGTGCGGGCGAAGGCCTCGCGCTCCATCTCGCGGGGCGCCTCTGGAACCGCCGCGAAGTACAGTTCGAGCGCCTCCCGCGGATGCGCCTTCGTCCACGCGATTCCCTTCCCGAGACACTCCGTGAACCGGCGGATGACGGCTTTCCGGGCTGTGTAGGCGTTCTTTCCGGCGACGATGATGAGTTCGTCGTAATCGGGGATGCCGTGTTTTTCGAGTTCGAACCACTGCGGGGCGAGCCCCTTGTGCTCGAGTTCGACCGTTTCGTAGTTCTTGAACGGCCCCATGATCGCGTCCACCGTTCCGGCAGCCAGTGCGGGAACAATGGTGAAGCCGACGTTGACGGCTTCGTAGTTCGCGATGCCGTTCCGTTCGGCGAACGCTTTGAGAAGAATGTCCATCATTCCGGGGACCGTGTAGCCGATCTTCTTTCCCGACAGGTCCGACGGTTTTTCGATTCCCTTCCCCTTGAGGAAGAGAAGCGTCGAAAGCGGGTGCTCGACGAGCCGCCCGACCGCGCAGAC
>CALMZW010000004.1 GCA_937870605.1 uncultured Synergistaceae bacterium | reverse complement strand
TCCCAGCCGTATGTAATCTGTTGAGGCTGTCCCTTCGGAAACATCCATGATCGAGAACTTCGTTCCCGCGACCGTCCCGCTGATCGTCACGTCGTTCCCGAGAACGCCCATCGGCAAATAGGAATCCACGCGGCCGTCGAGGTTGCAGCGGAAACCGACCGTATCGGTTTCCTTCCCCGGAATCTTCTGCCCGATCGGGATATTGATGTCCTCGAGCGTCGATCCGGTGATATACGACGTGGGATCGGTGGGATTGGGCTCCATGGAGTACCCCTGCAATTTGTATCCCGTCCCCGACTGCACGAGATTTCCGTCCTCATCCTGGACGAAATTCCCCGCACGGGTATACATTGTCCGGCTCCCGTCGGTGACGACATAATACCCGTCGCCGGAAATCGCCATATCCGTCCGGCTTCCGGTCGTCTGGATCTGCCCCTGCGTATGGAGCGTCTCGACCGCCGCGACCTGGACGCCAAGCCCTACCTGGAGCGCGTTGACGCCGCCCCTCCCCCCTTGGGGGGAACTCGCTCCACGGGAAGTCTGGTAGAGAAGATCCTGGAAAACGGTCGTCGATTTCTTGAATCCCGACGTATTGACGTTGGATATGTTGTTTCCCGTTACGTCCAGCATTATCTGGTGCGCTTTCACTCCTGAAACGCCGGCCATCAGCGATCTGAGCATGTATTTGTCCCCCTTGCGATTCGGTGCATCGCATTCCCTTGCACACTGCCGCGCTCCCTTCCCTGGAAGGCGGGAATAATTCGTACGCGGTCGTTATTTCACGGAAAGGACGTTCTCGAGCGCGACTTCGCCGCCCTTGTACTCCAGAATGACGCCTTCATCGTCGAAACGCACGGAGGTTACGACCGCTTCCGCCTGTGTCGATCCCGAATCGTCGGTCGATTCCTGATTATAGGTGATCGTTCTCCCGATATAGGAAACCGCCGTTCCCTTGCTGAGCGCGGCGAGGTTCATCACGTTCGAGTTCATGTTCGTCATCTGTTCGAGCGTGCTGAACTGCGCCATCTGTGCGATAAAATCCTTGTCCTCGAGAGGATTCATCGGATCCTGATGCGTCAATTGCGCGATCAGGAGCTTGAGAAAATCGTCTTTTCCGAGCGTGCTCTTTGTTGCTTCAGTCGCTTCCGTTCCGGTCGTGCCCGACGTCGAAGCCCCCCGCGTTTTTGAACTCGCCTGGGTTTCGGAATCCGAAGAGGAAGACACCGCCACTTGCCTGTAGTACGGAGCGTAGTTCCCTATATTCACCTCATATGCCATATCCGGTTCCTCCTTGTCTTCGTCAGGCGACCCAGTACAACAGTCCCTGTTCCAGATCGATCCTGAAGTCGGCGACATCTTCCGCAGCTTCGGGGTCATCTGCCCCGCGGACACGCGCCTGTCTCCGCTGTTCTTCATTCTTCGAGCCGTCGCGCTGCGCCATATCCCGGACATCGACCGAAAACTCCGTCAGAACCACGCCCTGCTGCTGAAGGATGTTTCGGAGCAATACGCTCTGGTCCTGAATATATTGTCGGAGCTGTTCCGTGTTGACCTTAAGGGATGCTTCGATTCCGCCGGCGGTCTGGGAGAGTTCGATATCCACCCTCCCCAGTGCGGGCGGTTCGATGACGATGCTCGCCTTCGACTCGCCCTGCACGGTGAGGAAACGGACGACGTTGGAGACGCCCTCGCTGAACGCAGCGGGTTCCTGCGCCAGTAACGGCGCTCCCGATGCAAGGACCTCTTTCATTACGGATTTGAACGAAAGCGCGCCGTTCTTCTGCCCGTTCTGTATGGCGGAATCCAGGTTTCCCATCAATCGCTGCAACGCCTCGGAACGGTCGGCCATATCGTTTCTTTCGCCGTGTCCGCGTTTGCCCCCGGCGTGCGCGCCATCGTTTTCGCCGTTTGACCTTCCGGCTGCGCCGAGAACATCCATGGCCAGATCCCGAAGGCGCGAAGGATTCCCGGAATCCGTTTCTTTCGCCGATTTCGGAGAGAGTCGGTCCGTCTCGTCCCCGATCACCGAAACACCGGCGGAAAACATCGGAGAAACACCTGCAAGCGTCGTATCCTGCGCGCCGGATTCCCGCGACGCGTTTTCCGCCGCGACACCGCTGTCGGATGGGATGTTCGCGGACGCGACGCCGTTTCCGGAGAACTCTTCGAGGACACGCAGATTCCTGCTCATGGAAAATGACCGGTAGAACGATATCCCGCGCAAGCGGTCGGGGTCTACTTCGGCCGTTCCTTTTTCATTCGTCCCGGACGGAATGTTTTCGCCGCTTTCGGCGGATGCTTCGTTCCCTTTCGGCGACATTGCCGATGTTTCGTCACCGGCGACGACGGCCTCACCTTCGGAACCATCTGGAGACGGCGACGCAAACTCCATTTTCAGCGAGACGGCCGAAGAAAAATCCATGCTGTCGTCGAGAAGAACGGTCTGTTGTTCCAGAGAGAAAGAAACATCCAGAACGACCGGCGTGCCGGGCGCAAGCGACGCGAGGTACGCCAGAATCGGATCTTCATATATAGGCTGTTCGTCCGTCGCGTCCTGCAACGCAGACGCTTCCGGAGTTTCTCCTGAAGCTGCGCTCCCGTCTGTCAGCGGACTTCGCGCGAGGATATCCTGAAAAGAGAACGGGAACATCCACTGCCAGGGATTCTCCCATGCCGAGAGATTCTCTTGTCCGACATCTTCTTCAGGGGTCGTGTGCACGCTGTCCCCTGAAGCAGACTCCGGTTCCGCCGTCTGCGCTGTCCGGAGCAGGTAATTTGCAAGGAGCGTTCTCATGGAGGACAAGAGCTGTCCTTCTTCAGACAAGGCCGGTGCGGCGGATGCGCATTCATCGCACCCCTGCAGCGTTCCCGAAAGAAACGCCGACAGTTCCTGTGGGGTTTCTGCGCCCGTCTGCGCGCCTGTCAGAAGCGAACGAAACAGGCCTTCAAAATCCGCAGCGGCGTTTCCTTCGACAGGCGTCTGAAAGAGGGCAGCATGCGTCTGCGTCGCTGCGGATGGAAAACCCGATATTGGGGAATAGAACACGCGCATCACCGAGCCTTTCGTTGACCAGCGAGCTGTTCCGTCAGCCGTGCTGCTCGGGACGCTTCCATGCGACCGAGAATCGCCGCCCTGGCATCTTCGGGCATCTTTTCGAGGAGCGTCACCGCGAGATCCGGACGCAATGCCTCGACAATCTGCGCCGCTTTCCGGGGGGACATGTCCTGATACGTTCTCAGGAGTGTATCCATGTTCTTCTCTTCGTCGGCGGTGACGGGAGGTTTTTCCGTTTCCTTCGCGGAAAGAGCCGTCTCCTTTTTTCTGACCGTCTCGGAACGAGCCGCCAGATCCGAAGAAAGCGCTTCAAGCGTGTTTTTTGTTTCCGCCATATTTTTCTCGCGATCGTTCAGGCGTTGTTCCCAAGCTTCAAGCTCCTGACGTCGCCGCTCCGCAACAGTCATCGAATAGACGGCGGGAATTCCCATGATCGACGCAAGCGGCTTTCCGACAAACGGAATCTTCGGAACGACCGGATAGATATAGGGACGCATGTCCCATACACCTGCCATATTCAGGCCGATCCCGGCTCCCAGAAGGAGAAGGAGCGCAAACAGACGAAAGGCCCACCGTCGCCCCTTTCCGGATCCCTTTGGGGATCGTTGTGGCTTGGATGAGCCTTCCTCCGGCGCCGAGCGTTCGGGAAGTCCTTCCTGCTCGTCAATGGGCATTCGCTATCCACCACCCTTGAGGCGCCGATATCGCGCCATCACATTTTCAACGTACCGTTGCGTCTCGGGAATCGAAGGAATTCCTCCGACCGCGTCCACTCTCGCCGGTCCCGCGTTATACGCGGCGAGAATCTTCTCTTTGTCCTCTCCATACTTATCGGTAAGCAGGGAGAGGTATTTTACGCCGCCTTCAATATTCTGTTCCGGATCGAACGGATCGTCGACGCCCATATCGGCGGCGGTTCCCGGCATAAGCTGCATCAGACCGATGGCGCCCTTCGGAGACACGGCATCCGGCCTGCCCCCTGATTCCACGGCCATCACCGCGCGAACCAGACTCTCCTCGACGCCGTGCTTTTCGGCGCTCTTCCGGATCGCCTGTTCCCAGGATTCCTTCGACGCAGCGCCCGATGAAGGTCGAACCATTCCGGGAATACCCGGGGAAAGCGTCTTCGTCTTTTTCGCCTCTTCTTCTTTTTTACCGGATTCAACGGCGGCAAGCACCTCGGCGAAGGCGCTCCCTTCCGCCGGTTTGCGGGGCGCCGTCGTTTCGCCGATGAGGTCCTGAATCTCCCGAATCCGGGATTGGACACGTTCCAGATTTCGCGTATCCAGTCGCATCACTCGTCATCCTCCATGGACTGTCCCTTATATCGGATCCCAGCGAAGTCGTCCAGCTCTTCCTGCTCCGACTTTTCCCTCTTCAGCTTCCCGTCATTGACCAGATTTCCGATAAACGTTTCCATAATCCGGACTTCCTGATGGCGCTCCGTCAGACGTACTTCCGTGCAGGCGATCTGTTTCCTGACGGACGAAAGTTGCGTCGTTCGTTCCGATATGTTTTTGTCGACCGTGTCGACCACCTGACGCCTGAGCCAGAGATCCATGCAGGTGCATACGCGTCCCGATTCCTCGGAAAAATCCCGTAGCGCATCCTTCCGTTCGACGTCAAGCCGTTCGAGCGAACAGGCGATATCGTCTTCGGCTTTTCGCTCTTCCGCAAGGCGTTTGCGCTCTTCGTCACGCCACTGCTCCTTCGTTGAGAGAATCCGCTTGAAGCGGCGAATACGGGCGTTCATTCGGAAAGCTCCTTCCGGCTGACTGTGCGGGGGCTTGTATTGTTACTAATCGGCAGTCGAAGCCAGCGACAAAAGCGTTTTTTCCGTATCGGAGAAGGAGAAGGAATCATTGACCTTCTGATGGAGGAATTCATGGACGCGCGCCAGGTTCTCGATCGCCCAGTCGATTTTCGGGTTCGAGCCCTTCTTGTAGGCGCCGATGTTGATCAGGTCTTCCGCTTCGGAATGCACCGCGAGGAGTTCGCGCACGCGCCCGGCCGCCTCCAGATGCGGCCTGCCGACGATTGACGGCATGACCCGGCTGACGCTCTCGAGAACGTCGACGGCGGGATAGTAATTGCGCGCCGCGATTCGCCTCGACAGGACGATGTGCCCGTCCAGGATTCCACGCACCGTATCGGCGACCGGCTCGTTCATGTCGTCCCCTTCGACAAGCACCGTATACACGCCCGTAATGCTGCCGCGTTCGCCCGCTCCGGCCCGTTCGAGGAGTCTCGGCAGGCTTTCGAACACCGAAGGCGTATATCCCCGCGTCGTCGGGGGCTCCCCGATCGCGAGGCCGACCTCCCGTTGCGCCCGAGCGACGCGCGTGACGGAGTCCATCATGAGCAACACGTTCTTCCCTTCGTCACGGAAGTATTCGGCAATGGCCGTTGCGGTGAGGGACGCTTTCAGACGGATGAGGGGCGGCTGATCGGACGTGGCGATGACGAGCACGGAGCGACGCAGCCCTTCTTCGCCGAGGTCGTGATCCACGAACTCCCGGACTTCCCGCCCCCGTTCCCCGACAAGCGCGATGACGTTCACGTCCGCTTCGGTGTACCGCGCCATCATCCCGAGCAGCGTGCTCTTCCCGACGCCGGACCCCGCGAATATGCCGATCCGCTGTCCGGTTCCGAGCGTGAGAATGCCGTCGATGACCTTGACGCCTACAGGAAGTGGGGTTGTTATCATCTGCCGGCGCAGGGGGTGCGGGGGATCGGCGTACAGGGGGTACACGTCCGTGGCGATAACGGGTCCCTTGTCGTCCATGGGTTCCCCCAGAGCGTCGAGCACGCGCCCGAGCAGGGACTGCCCGACCCGGACGCCGAGAGGGCGATCCATCGAGAGGACATCGCACCCGGGTCCGACGTCCTTGAGCGTTCCAAGCGGCATGAGACGCCCCCGGTCGCCCCGAAATCCAACGACCTCGGCCTTGAGCGATCGCGTGCTGTCGCGGAAACGGATGCTGCACAGATCACCGACGCGAACATCAGGCCCCTGGGACTCGACGACAAGTCCGACGACCTGAACGACCCGACCGTTGATCCGGACGAGCTGAGAGCGATCGAGCCTGCTTCCGAGGACCTCGATCAGCGTGAGGTCAGTCCTGGTTGGATTCATACCGGATTCCCTCGATAAAGAGCATCTCTATCTCGGAATCGATCTGTTCCAGCTGGGTTCTCCACCGGGCGTCGTAGACTCCGAGGTTCGTCTCGACGATGCAGCTGCCCTGATCCACGCTCGTATCGGCGATAAACTCCAGGTGCTTCGTTCCGCGGAGGATGTCGGCGTATTCTCCCTGTCGGTCCCGGAGAAGGTCGACATCTTCCGGCGCGAGATACACGACGATGCGCTCCTTGTTGCTGACCCGTTGCAGGACTCCGGCGAAAACACGGAGAATCGTCTCCTGGTCCAGCGCCACTTCTTTGTGAAGCATCCGCTTCAGAAGGTTTTGCCACAGGCGGATGACCTTCGGCGCCAGAAGGCGAATGAGGGAATCGGTTTGCGCGACGAGGGTCTCGTGAACGGATTCGAGTCTCGACACCAGAGCGGAAAAGCGCTGCGCATATTCCGCGGATATCTCTTTTTTCGCCTGGACAAGGCCCTCTTCGCGTCCTGTCTTCTGACCTTCCGCGCGCCCTTCCGAACGGGCCCGTTCGAACAGTTTCCTCGACTCGGACTCCAGTTCGGCCGTCATTTGCCGCCGCTCGCTGTCGACCTGTGCGCCCAGTTTCGCAATCTCGGCCTCGAGCGCCTGAATCCTCGACAGAAGTTCGGCGTTTTCCTTCTCCATGCGAACTGACTGCGCTCGAAATACGTTCGCTTCTTTGCGGGCGATGTCCAGCTCGCTTTCGGCATGATCCGCTTCGGATTCCACAAAAACATCGGTCGTATCGTTCTCGTCGTCCGTCTTCCCGTTTTCCGGGACGACGCCGATACGAACGGTCTGGGGAAGCATTCGAACGGCGCGCAGAATGTTCCGGCGGAGGTGATTAGACAACCAGTTCCTCCTCCCCGCCGCGGGATATGATGATCTCGCCCGTGTCCTCCAGCGCGCGGACCACGTTGACGACCTTCTGTTGCGACTCTTCCACGTCCCTGACACGGACCGGGCCCATGTAATCCATGTCTTCCTTGAGCATTTCCGCGGCGCGTTTGGACATGTTCCGGAAGAACTTGCTCCGGAGCTCTTCCGTCGCGCCTTTGAGGGCAAGACCGAGCTCCTTCATTTCCACCTCGCGCAGGACTCTCTGGAGCGAGCGGTCGTCCATCTTGCTGATGTCCTCGAAGACGAAAAGCCGCCGCTTGATCTCTTCGGCCAGTTCCGGATCGTTTTCCTCGAGGTGTTCCATAATGTTCCGTTCGGTGGCGCGATCCGCGTTGTTGATGATGTTGACGATGGCGTCTATGCCGCCCGCGAGCGTAAAGTCCTGCCCCATGACGGTGCTGAGCTTTCGTTCGAGCACGCGCTCCACCTCCCGCAATACCTCCGGAGTGATGCGGTCCATCCGGGCTATGCGCTTGGCCACCTCGGCCTGCAGGGACGCCGCGAGGCCGCCGATGACCAGCGCCGCCTGCTCCGGTTCGAGATACGACAGGATCAGCGCGATGGTCTGCGGGTGTTCGCCCTGTATGAAGCCGAGAAGCTGCTGGGGATCCGTATGTCGCATGAAATCGAACGGCCGGACCTGCAACGATGCCGTAATCCGGGAAAGCAAACTCTGCGCGCGTTCCGGCCCGAGCGCGCGTTCCAGAATATCGCGAGCGTAGTCCACACCGCCCCGGGACATGTACTCCCGGGCGAGAAGCATCTCTTGCGCCTCTTTCAGGACTTCAAGGCGCATTTCGGGGGTGACCTTCCGAAGGTTCGCGATTTCAAGCGTGACGATTTCGATCGTCGAATCGTCCAGCTTCGTGTAGATATTCGCCGCGACCTCGTTTCCCAACGCAACCATGAGAATGGCCGCGCGTTCCTTTCCGGTCAGACCCTTTCCTCCAGCCTTCGCCATAGCCGCCTCCTAGACCTCTTCAGCGAGCCAGTCCTGCATCAGACTGGCGATTTCTTCAGGTTTCGATCTGGCGTAGGCCCGAAGTTGCTCCTCAAGCACCGCCAGCTCTCCGTGCGCCTCGAAAAGGTCCGGAGAGGAGAGCAGTTCCTGAATCGTCGGGATACGTTTCGAATCCTTGGATCCCGATGCCGCCAGCAGGGCTTTCATTCGTTTCCGACGCATGTAGTAGACTGCTCCAAGCACGGAGAGAACCAGGACGACAACCGCCGCGACCAGCGCAAAAACAAGCTCCATCCGTCGCTGTGCGGCCAGCTGTTCCGCCATCGTATCCGCAAGGGTCGTCGAGAACTTCATTCCCTGTATGACGAGCTGGTCTCCGCGGGCCTCGCGAAATCCGATCGCGGACGCCACCAGCGTCTGCAACTCCTTCGCCCTGGGTTCGGGCAGCTCCCCATCCACGAGAACGGACGCGGACAGCCTCCGGATGGCTCCGGGCGTCACGTTCTCCTGTTGTTCCCGTGTCGTTATCTCGAAGTTGTTCACGGTGTCGCTCTTGTTGTATTCCGAAGCGCCCGCGCCCTGATTCGCAATGGCGTATCCGGGAATATTCGTCGTCGTTCCCGGAGCTCCGCCCGGAGGCGTCCCAGGCCCCTTGTAATTCTCCTCCGTCAGTTGCTGGCTGCGGATGACGCCCTTCCCGGAAGGCCCCGGGATGAATTCCTTCTGCGTGCTCGATCGCTTGTCGAAGTCCAGATCCACCTTGACGCGGACGACGACCTTCCCGGGTCCGTACACGCGCTCCAGCATCATCCGGACCTTGCCTTCGAGTTCGCGCTCCTGCTGGCGCTCCAGCTCCCGCTGAACGGAGGAAACCGTATGCCCGTCTCCGGACTTCGAGTATATGAAAAGATCCTGATTGAGGAGATCCGAGAGGACTTTACCGGAGGAATCCACGACCGTTACGTTTTCGGGGGTGAGTCCTTGAACGCTGTGGGAAACGAGGTGAACGATCGCCTTCACCTGGTCCGGCCCGAGTTCCCTTCCGCTCTTGAGGCGGATCAGGACCGACGCGGTCGAGGGTTGCTGCTGCTCCAGAAAGAGCTTTTGCTCCGGGATGACGATATTGACCTTGACGAAATCGACCGCGTCGAGCTGTTTGATGGTGCGGTACAGCTCCCCCTCCAGCGCGCGGATGTAGGTGATCTTCTGCTGGAATTCGCTCATACCCATCTTGGAGGCGTCGAAAATTTCGTATCCGACGCTCCCCCCCTTCGGGAGTCCCGCCTGGGCCAGCGCCAGCCTGGTTTCGTACACCTGGGCGCGGGGGAGGAGAATTGCGTTCGCAGCGGGGTCGATACGGTAGGGGAGCTTGTTTTCCTTCAGGTAGGCAACGATGGCGGCTTCGTCGTCGACTTCCAGTCCCGTGAAAAGAGGGTCGTACGCAGGGCGTCCGGCCCAGTACGTGAGAAGCCCGAGCAGAACGAGCGCAAGAAACGCCGCTCCCCCAAGGGCTGCCTTGTGCCACCCCTTGAGGGAAGACCAGAAGAATGAGACACGCCCCATCAGTTGCCGGATTCGTTCCATACCTCTCGACACCGTCCTCGCCGGAAACTAGACCGGCATTCGCGCCAGTTGCTGGTATGCGTCGAGCAGTTTGTTCCGGACTTCCGAAAGCAGGCGAACCGCTATTTCCGCCCTTTGGACGGAGAGAACGACTTCCGAAATGTCATCCACGTCGCCCGTAGTCATTCGTTTCATCATCGTGTCGGAGTGTTGTTCAAGGCTGTTGACCTGAATCATGGATTCCTTGAGGAGATCTTCAAACGACAGCCCGAGACCCTCAGCCCCCTGTGCTTTCCGGGACGTCTTCGGCGCTTCGGAGGACGCTCCTTCCGTGGAATACCTCATCAGATCCAGATCTATTCTCGACAACAACGTTCCCTCCTCGTCAATGGACAGGTGCATATCTCAAAAATTTTACCACAATACCGGATCGCAATATGCAAAGAAGTCCGCCACGACAGTATTTCGAGTCTTGTGGCGGACTTCGTATGGGTCTTTGGAACCAAGCTCCGTTCCCTTTGTTCTCTTCACTTATCCACGGAGAATATCAAGCGCTCCGTTCCACATCGTCTTCGCCGTTTCCGTAACAGCGAGATTGGCCTCGTACGCGCGGCTCGCAACCATCATATCCGTCATCTCGCGAACGACGGAGACGTTCGGGAATTCGACGTACCCGTCCTCGCGGGCGTCGGGATGATCCGGCTGGTATGCAAGTCGCGTCGGCTGGGAGTCCTTCGCGATCTGTGTGACGCGAACGCCGCCTATGGGACCGTCGAGTTCCCGGTCGAGCATTTCCGCGAATACCGGCACCTTTCTCATGTACGGACCGCCTTCGGGAGTCCGCGTCGTGTTCACGTTCGCGAGATTGGCCGAAATCGTGTCCATCCAGAGGCGATGCGCCGTCAGCGCGCTTCCCGCGACATCGATGCTCCGAAATACTCTCATCTTAATTGCCGCCTATCACGTAGCGCAGCATCGCGCCCTTCCGGGCGAGAAAACGGCTCAACGCGCTGTAGGACATCCTCGTCTCGGTGAGAACGGCCATTTCCCGCTCCGGGTCGACCGCGTTCCCGTCAAGCCGGTACGGCTCGTCAGGAACCCGCGTCTCCGCAGGAATGACTTCGCCGACGGAAAGCGGGCCCGAAGGGATATGCGTGCGGCTGGTCACGGCCATCGGCAGCTTTGACGGTCCGTTGACCACTTCCCGCAGCTCCTCCTCGAACGAGACCTTTCGCCGGGCATAGGCCGGGGTGTTGGCGTTCGCGATGTTTCGCGAAGTGGACTCGAGTCTGCGGGACAATCCCTGCATCCCCTTCGCGAGAACCGATACCGTCAGATCTCCGTACATCGAACACCCTCCCCTCAATGCTTCCTGATCTTTTTCGGCAGGATCGGCTTCCGCCTTGAGGCCGAACGTCAGTCTTTCTGGTTGATCCCGAGTTCTTCGACGAAAAGCGGGCTCAGAACCTTGATGAACGTCCCCTTCATGCCGAGGCTGCGGCTTTCGATGATTCCGGCGCTCTCCAGCTTCCGGAGCGCATTCACGATGACGCTGCGCGTCACGCCGACGCGGTCGGCCACCTTGCTGGCGATGACGACGCCTTCGCTCCCGTTCAGTTCCGTGATGATGTGTTTCACGGATTCGACTTCGGAATACGAGAGGGCGCGCATGGCCATCTGCACGACGAGCCGTTCGCGTGCCCGTTCTTCGATGGTGCGCGTCCGGTCGTGAAGGATTTCGATTCCGACGAGCGTGGCGAGATACTCGGCAAGGACGAGATCCTTGACGTAGAACGGCTTGAAGAACCGGGCGAGGAAGAGCGTTCCGAGCCGCTCCGCCGAACCGTAGATCGGGACATAGAGCAGATGTTTCTCCGGCTCCGTTTCGTCGGTCTGGTCGTCGAACAGATAGGCGTCACTGTCGCTCAGGATGGATTCCCTGTGCTGGTTCGCCTTCTCCACGAACGATTCGGGCATATACCCCTTGTCAAGGAACTGGGCAAGCTGTTCCGAATGGTATTCGCTCACCCAGGAATACCCGAGGATCTTGCCTTCCCTGTTGATAAGGTAGACGTTCGCCGTCGAGAACTCGCACAGAAGCTTCGCGAGCTTCGCGTAGTCCGGCTTCGTCCCCTCGCGGCGACTCTGAAGCGCCCTTCCGACCAGCCTCGTCTTTTCCAGAAGATCCTTCATTGACGGGTCTTCCATGATCACGGTCGGTGTTTCAATCGATTCATTCGTTTTTTTCATGCTGATTCCCTCCTGATGCGCCCTGCGCATGGTATTGGTATTGGTATCGTATCTGTATGGCGGACCTACAGGAGGTACCGCCGAACATCACTATCGCCAATGAGCGGTGTCAGACGGTCGCGAACCATTTCCTCGCCGATGGTGATTTTTTCGTCTTTCCGCTCCGGAGCCGTGAAGCTGATCTCGTCGAGGAGATACTCCACCATTGTGTGAAGACGCCGGGCTCCGATATTTTCCATTTCGCCGTTCATGCGTTCCGCAAGATGCGCGATTTCGCGCACAGCGCTATCGTCGAATTCGAGCGTCACGCCCTCGACGGAAAGAAGCGCCTGATACTGCCGGATGAGACTGTTTTCTGGCTCCACGAGAATCCGGGCCAGATCGTCACGCGTCAGGGCCTGAAGCTCGACGCGGATCGGGAAGCGCCCCTGAAGCTCGGGAACCAGATCCGAGGGTTTCACCGAAGAGAACGCCCCTGCCGCGATGAACAACATATGATCCGTTGTCACGGGACCGTACTTGGTCTGTACGGTCGTTCCCTCGACGATCGGCAGAAGGTCGCGCTGGACGCCCTCGCGGCTCACGTCCGGTCCGGATCCGCCGCCTCCGCGCGCGACGATCTTGTCGATCTCGTCAAGGAAGACGATTCCCTCTTCCTGCGCCATTTCGAGCGCTTCCCGCGTCACGGCGTCCATGTCGATGAGCTTTTCGGCCTCTTCCGCCCGGATAATCCGGCGCGCGTCGGCTACGGAGACTCGTCGTCTTTTTGTTTTTTTCGGAAGCAGGTTTCCGAGCATTTCGTTGATGTTGATCCCCATCGAGTCCATTCCGGCGCCGCCGAGCATGGGAATCGCCACTCCGGAGGACTCCGAAACTTCGACTTCCACTTCCCGGTCATCCAGCTTTCCCGCGCGAAGCAGCGAAAGAAGCTTCTGCCGGGTGCTTTCCCGCAGACGTTCGTCCTCTTCCGTCGGTTCCGGCTCGGCGGGTTCCTGCTTTCCGCCCGTGAAGGCCCGGAGAAATTCGGGAACACGCGTCTTTTTCTCCGGACGCGGGAGAAGGATATCCACGATGCGCTGCTCCGTCCGTTCCGCCGCGGGGTCCTGGACCTCCTCGATCCGGCGCTTCTTGACCATCGCGACGGCGGCATCGGTTAATTCCCGCACGATGGATTCGACGTCGCGCCCGACATACCCGACTTCCGTGAACTTCGTCGCCTCGACCTTCACAAAGGGCGCGTTCACCAGATCGGCCAGCCGCCGGGCTATTTCCGTCTATCCGACGCCCGTCGGGCCGACCATCAGGATGTTTATCGGCATGATCTCCCGCGCGATCTCGGCGGGAAGGGCGCGACGGCGCATTCTGTTCCTGAGAGCGATCGCGACGGCGCGCTTCGCGCCGCCCTGGCCGATGACATACCGGTCGAGGTACGCCATGATCTCTCGCGGCGTCAGCCCGTAGGCCCCCTGTTCGATCGCCGTCATTCTCCGATCGCCTCCACGGAAATGACATTGTCCGTATAGATGCAGATCTCCGACGCGATCTCGATCGACCTGCGGGCGATACGCGACGGAACCCAGTCGGAAGCTTCGAGCAGCGCCCGGGCCGCCGCAAGAGCGAACCCCGACCCCGAACCGATCGACGCGGCATTGTTCTCCGGTTCGAGAACGTCGCCCGCTCCGGAGAGCAGCAGCGTGCTCCGCGCATCCGCCACCAGCAGCATCGCCTCCAGACGCCGCAGAGCCCTGTCGGTCCGCCATTCCTTGACCATGGCCACGGCGGACCGCGTCAGATCTCCTCCGTTTTCTTCAAGCCGGTTTTCAAACCGCTCCAGAAGCGTCATGGCGTCCGCCGTGCTGCCGGCGAATCCGGCGAGGACGGACCCCTTGTACAACCGGCGCACTTTCTTCGCGCCGGCCTTGATAATCTGTGTCCCGAACGTGACCTGTCCGTCTCCGGCCATGGCCACCGCATCTCCGCGCCGGACACAGACGATTGTCGTTCCCTCGAACATTCCTATTCCCCTTCCTTCGCGCGGGGGTGAGCCCTGATGTAGCTCTCCCTCAGGCGATCGGCTGTCACCGTGACATAGCGTTGCGTCGTGACGATGGACTCGTGTCCCAGAAGTTCCTGCAACACCCGGATGGACGCTCCCCCTTCGAGCATGTGCGTGGCGTAGCTGTGACGCAGCACATGGGGAGTCACTCCCGGAATGCCGGCCTTCAACGCCGCCCTGTCGACGATCCGCGCAACCGTTCGGACGGTCATCGGGCTCGTCCCTTTTCCGGGGAAGACCGGACTGTCTCCGGCGATCTCCCGGGATGCCCCGATTTCGAGCTTCCATCGCTCAAGCGAGCGGACCGCGTACCGGCCCATCGGCACCATGCGCTCCTTGTCTCCCTTTCCCAACACGCGAAGCCAGCGCTCGGGCAGATCCACCGCATCCCATGAAAGTCCGGCGACCTCGGCGATCCGCAGTCCGCATCCGTACAAGAGTTCAAGGACCGCGGCGTCCCGCGCCGCATGCGCGTCGTCGGGAATCGATTCCACCAGACGCTTCGCGTCTTCCCGCGAGAGCGCCCGCGGCAGTCTGCCGGGAAGCCTCGGGCCGCGAACGCTTGCGCTCGGATCGACCGGGAGCTCCCTTCTTTCGACGAGAAAGGAACACATGCTCCGGATGGTCGACAATTTTCGGGCTGCGGATGTCTTCGCATATCCATACCCCACGAGATCCCGCAGAAAGCTCCGGATCATGCGTGAATCCACATCCTGCATCGAGGTTGCGCCGCGAGCGATGACGTATTCCACGAACTGCGCGAGATCGATCGAATAGTTCGCGACCGTATGTTCCGAAGCATTCCGCGCGAAGCGCAACGTATCGAGAAAGCAATCCACTGAAGCCGACAACTGTTCTGGCATGACGATATTTTAGCACCTTTTTCTACACTCTCGCAACTTTTCAAAAGAATGGAATTTATCAACGTGACACAACGGCGCCGGCGCCGCGCCGATACTGACAAGTCGCACGATGCGCGCTCTCCCCTGGAATGACGATTCGATCGGTGTTTCGGGAAAAAACCGGAAGAAGAACAAATCCCAGCTAACGCAGTATTCCGTATGCGCGGATTTCCTCCAGAAACAATCGCAGGGACGCGATAGCCCGCTCCGAAGCGGCCCGGCACTTCTCAGGCCGCGAAAGCCGCCTGCCCTCCACGGGAGGAAGAATGCCCAGATTGGCGTTCATCGGCTGAAAACGGGATGGTTCGGCATTCATCAGGTAATGAAGCAGGGAGCCGATCACGCTTTCCCGCGGCCACTCCGGAAGCCGTTCCGGGCTCCCGCGGAGGAGCGAACAATTGACGGCCGCGACGATTCCCATGGCCGCGCTTTCGAGGTACCCCTCGACTCCGGTTATCTGTCCGGCCAGAAAAAGCGCGTCCCTTCCCCGGATCCTGAGGCGCGGATCGAGCACCTTCGGCGCGTTGACGTATACATTCCGGTGCATAACGCCGTATCGGGCGAACTCGGCCCGCTCAAGCCCCGGAATGAGCCGGAACACGCGATCCTGCTCCCCCCAGCGGAGGCTCGTCTGAAACCCGACGAGGTTGAACAGGGTCCCCTCGCGATTATCCTGGCGAAGCTGGACGACAGCGAACGGTTCCCTTTCCGTCCGCGGATCGGGCAAGCCGACCGGCCGGAGCGGCCCGAAACGCATCGTTTCCGGCCCTCTGGAGGCGATCACTTCGATCGGAAGACACCCCTCGAAGTACCCCGGATCCTCGAAAGAATGGGGGATGACCCGTTCCGCATCCACGAGGGCGGCATAGAAGGTCCGGTATTGCTCCCCGGTCATCGGGCAATTGAGATAGTCCGCCTGCTGTCCGTACCGTCCCGCCCGGTAGACGACCGACTGATCGATGCTGTCGAGCGTGACCACGGGCGCCACTGCGTCGAAGAAGTACAGATAGTCTCCCCCCGCCGCTTCCGCCAGGGCCGCCGTCATCGCCTCCGAGGACAGCGGCCCCGTGGCGATGATGCAGGGTTCTTCGGGAAGGGCGCAGACTTCCTCCCGATGGACGGCGATCGACGGATGGGACTCGATGGCCGTCGTCACGAGCGATGCAAGGAGATCCCTGTCAACGGCGAGCGCCTTTCCCGCCGGGAGCGACGCCTTTTCCGCACACCCGAGGATGAGGCTGCCGAGCAGCCTGAGTTCCTCTTTGAGTATCCCCGCCGGGCTCGTCGGCTCCAGAGCCCCGAGCGAATTGCTGCATACCAGTTCCGCGAGACGGTCCGTCCGGTGCGCGGGACTCGTCCGCACGGGACGCATCTCGAACAGGTCGACGGACCAGCCGTCGTTCGCAAGTCGCCACGCGGCTTCGCATCCCGCAAGGCCGCCGCCGACAACCGTGACGCTAGACATTTCCGCCTGCCTCGCTCTCCCGGACGTACCCGCAATCGACACAGGCGTTTCCGTCCATGGCGGCGCCGCACCGGGGACATTTCGGCTTCTCCGGGGCCGTCCAGGAAACGTAATCGCATTCGGGGTACCGGGAGCACCCGAAAAACGCCCGGCCCTTCCTGCTCTTTCGCCGGACGACTTCGCCTCCGTCGGACGCGCCGCATTTCGGGCAGGCGATCCCCGTGGAGTGGACGATCGGCTCCGTATGGCGGCATTCGGGGTATCCCGTGCAGGCGATGAACTCCCCGAATCGCCCCCGTTTCTTCACGAGCGGCTTGCCGCACTCGGGACAGTCCTTTCCGATCGGCTCCGGTTCGGGCAACGGGACACGGGGCGCTTCCTTCGCGCTTTCCACCGTTTTCACGAACGGATCCCAGAAGGCGCGGACGACATCGAGCCAGCGCGCCCTTGCGCCTTCCACTTCGTCAAGGTTTTCTTCCATGCGCGACGTAAAGCCGGTGTCCACGATCGGAGAGGGACTTCCTCCGGCGAAGTATTTCTTGAGGAAATCCGTGACCGTTATCCCGAGTTTCGTGGGTTGCAGGCGTTTTTCCTCGTTCTTTTCGACATAGACGCGATCGTAGAGCGTCTCCACGATGGACGCGTACGTCGAGGGGCGTCCGACGCCCTCTTCCTCGAGGACCTTGATGAGCGAGGCTTCGGAATAGCGTGCAGGGGGCTTCGTCCAGCGCTGCTCTTTCCCGACGTCGCACAGCGTCAGCTTTTCTCCGGCCTTCGCGGCTTTCAGAAGCTGTCCCTTGAGATCCAGAGGCCATACGGCGCTCCATCCGTCGAAACGGAGACTCTCGCCCAGCTGCCGTAAACCGACCCGTCCGGCGTCCGCGTCCAGCGTCGCGTTCTCGACGACGGCCGGCGTCATCTGCGACGCGACGAATCGTTTCCAGATGAGCGTATACAGCCGAAGCTCCTCGGGAGCGACGACGCCTTCGAGCGAGGCGGGTTCGATATGGACATCCGTCGGCCGGACGGCTTCGTGCGCGTCCTGCGACAGGGCCTTCGATTCGAACAGATTCGGCGTTTCGGGAACGTATTCCTTCCCGTAGCGGGCGTCAACATAGGCGCGCACTGCGGCTACGGCTTCCGGAGCCGTCCTCAGGCTGTCGGTGCGCATGTAGGTGATCAGCCCCGTCGGGCCGCGTCCGGGAATCGTGACGCCCTCGAAGAGCGATTGCGCGATCCCCATGGT
Organism: uncultured Synergistaceae bacterium; assembly: GCA_937870605.1. Taxonomy (GTDB): domain Bacteria; phylum Synergistota; class Synergistia; order Synergistales; family Aminobacteriaceae; genus CALFXN01. The sequence continues at coordinate 2,525 of CALMZW010000004.1, read as the reverse complement.
CCGCCTCGGGGAAAACCCGAGTCTTCGGGAGGCCTCCTGCTGCAGCGTGCTCGTCTTGAAGGGAGGAAGCGGTTTGCGGACGCTCGCCCTCGTGACGTAGGAGCGGACGATCAACGCGGAGGCGCGGATTTCATCCTCGATCATCGCCGCGGTCGCCGCGTCCGGAATGAGAAGCGGCTTCCCGTCTTTCCAGAGGGACTTTCCGTCCAGACTGTCGGCCCGAAGCGTGTACCGGCGGTCCCCGGAGGCTTCCGCGTCGACGGATACCATCCAGAATTCCGTCGGGACGAAGGCCAGGATCTCCTCCTCGCGCTCGCAGATGAGCGCCAGCGCCACGGACTGGACCCGTCCGGCGGAGAGCCCGTACCGGATCTTGTTCCACAGGAGGGGACTCAGCGTATAGCCGACGAGGCGATCAAGAATGCGACGCGCCTGCTGCGCGTCGACCTTGTCCATGTCGATGCGCTCGGGCGTCTTCATGGCTTCCCGGACGGCGCCGGGCGTTATTTCGTAGAACCGCACGCGGCATTGAGACGCGGGATCGATCCCGAGAATATCCGCCAGGTGCCACGATATCGCTTCCCCTTCGCGGTCGGGGTCGGAGGCGAGAATGACTTTCGAGCTCTTCTCCGCAATCGCGGCAAGCTCTTTTTTGATCGCGGCCTTGCCCTTGACGAGAATGTACTCGGGGGCGAAGTCGTGCTCGATGTCGATCGCCATGCGGCTTTTCGGAAGATCGCGGATGTGCCCGACACTCGCGCGGACCGTATACCCCGGGCCGAGGATTTTGGTCAGCGTCTTCGATTTCGTGGGCGACTCCACGATGACCAGCACCGATCCCGGACGGGATTTCCCTCCCGTCGCAGTCGTCCCGGTCTTCGTCTTCGCGGACGGCTTCTTCGCGGGGATCGATCCGGCATCCTTCACGGCGGGTTTCGTCGTCGTCTTCGTCGTCGCCGGCTTCTTCCGGGCAGCCGGACTCTTCTTCTTTTCGGTCGCCGCCGCCGATTCGTCTCCCGACTGTTTCGGGGACGTCGTCTTCTTCGCCGCCATCCGCTAACAATACCAGCTTCCGCCGGCGCACATGTTGATCAGTTCCATGGGAGCGCCGTGGATATCGAAGGTCCGGTCTTCCATGAACGCCTCGACAAGCGCCGTGAACATCAGCGAATCGATCAGCGCATTCTTCATACGGCCGAGGTATATGGCCTCCTGGATCGCCTTTTCAAGGACATCCGCAGGGACATCCCCCGTCGCCATGTACGTGTAGGCGAGCCCCTGGGCGTCAATATCGAGGTACTGTCGCTCCAACTTGTCAAGCATCCTCGCGCGGAAAGGGACGAGCGTATCGTCCATGGCCGCTTCATCGCTCCGTTGGCATCCGTGTATAGGCACTGTGCGATCTTCCTTTCATGGCTGTTTCCGGATTCCCGGCGCAGCGCTCCAGCGACCGGGACCGGACTGATATATGAGGGAACGTGCGGCCAGAACTGCAAGGCCGGACAAAACGTCAGCGGCAGTCATTGTACCTTCGGCCGCGATGTTGTCAACCGTCTGATGAACATTTTTTTCGAGAATATGCAGAATTTTTTCCTCTTCGTCGGTCATTCCGTTTGAAATCGCTTCCCGAGCCGACGGTTCGGAAAAGAGCGAAAGCTGCCCGTTCGAAATGATTGACGCGAACTCGCCGATATCCACAAGCGGGATGGCGCCGTCCGCAATCAGACGATTGGTCCCGCGCCCGCACTCCTCGTCGATCCTGCCGGGTACGGCCCATACGTCCCGCCCGTACTCCAGCGCAAGGCGCGCCGTGATCATGGCGCCGCTCTTCATCGGCGCCTCGACGACCGCGAGGCGTTCGGCGAGCCCCGCGATGATGCGGTTCCGTCGCGGAAACAGCCAGGTCTTCGGCCCCGTTCCGAAGGGATACTCGGTGATGACGCCCCCTCCTTCGAGGATACGGCGATAGAGCCGTTCGTGCCCCCTGGGATAGACGACATCCGGACCCGTTCCCAGTACTGCGGCGGTCGCGCCGCCCGCATCCAGGCACCCCTCGTGCGCGGAGGCGTCGATGCCAAGCGCGCCGCCGCTCAGGACGGTTCCCCCGGTCTGCGCGATCGCGCGGCCGAGGGCCATGCCGACGGCCCGCCCGTACGAAGAACACTTTCGCGTTCCGACAACGGCCGTCGGAGCGCAGAGCGGCCACTTTCCGGCGATATAAAGCGCCAGCGGCGCGTCGGAAAGGCTCCGCAACGCGTCCGGATACGCCGTATCGTCGTACGTGACGATCCGGACGTTCTCCCTGTCGGCGCGTTCCTGTTCCGTTTCGTGGAAACCGGAAGCGGCGAGCTCCGCAAGCGCCCGAGCGGAGGCTTCGGGGATCCCGAGCGCAGTACAGGTTTTTCCGTCTCCCCTGAGGATGTCGTCCGGCGATATGTCCCGTTCCCGGCTCCGCTCCCATACCCTTGCGTCCAGCGTCGTGAGGCCGTTGAGCAGGATCAGCGCCGGGCGGGAGGATGTCATAC
>CALMZW010000003.1 GCA_937870605.1 uncultured Synergistaceae bacterium | reverse complement strand
CGCGGACGGAGCCGGTTTCATCACCTTTCATGACGGCTGGATCACGCCGGACAGCCTCGCACGACAGAATTCCGGCTTGACGATCGACGTCATGACGCCGCATCACGGAGACTATTATTCGTCGAAAGCCGGAAGCGCGCCAACGGATTACGATGATCCCAACCCGGTCCTCTTCCTGACGGTCACCGGGAAGTTCCACATCGCCCTTTCCTGTTCGGACAATAGCGACAAGGGGCGTCAATGGGTCTCTCTTGCGTTCCGGATCGTCAGTGAAGCCCTCTCATCCTGGGGCATCGGCGGCAAGACATTCGCCGGATACGGACGGATGAAGCTCGTCGGGAAAGAAACGGAATTCGGAGGCACAGGGGACAATGCCGTTGCGGAAAAACCGAAAGCGACCTTCGGAAAGGGCAGTCCCGTGGAAGTCACCATGACCGGAACCAACAAAAAGGGCAATCCGCAACTCAAGGCGGGAAGCAAGATAAAGTGCATTCTGCCCCCGGGGGAAGTCATCGAGCCTGAGATGGAAAAGGGCGAGACCCGGCAATTCCGGATTCTCGAAATCAGGTCAAGCGACGAGTATCTGGTTACGTCAAAGAAACCCACGTAACCCGCCCATGCGACTGTCGATAACTTTCGGCATCGGCGAAGGGTCGGCGATTCCCGTCAACTACAACCACCTTCTCGTCGGCCTGATATACGGAATCCTCGAAAACGCCGCGCCCGAGTGGAGCAAGGTGTTGCACTATCACGGACACTGGAGTTCGGACGACCGCCCGTTCAAACTCTTCACGTTCAGCCAGTTGCGGGGCGGCCCGGGAACGACGAAGGTCGAAAACGGGAGGCTGGTTTTCGTAACAAACCGGCTGGAGTGGAAATTCGCGTCCCCGGCCGACGGAACTGTGGAAATGCTCGCCGGCGGATTGCTCCGCGCCGGAACCGTCTCGATCGGATCGATGCGGGCGAAAGTCGAATCGGTGAAAAATGACCCCATGCCGGACTTCTCGGAGGGGAAGGCGCGCCTTGTCGCCATATCTCCCATCGTGGCGAGCGTCAGCGACCCCGTCCTGCGTCACCGGTACCTTTCACCCGACACGGACGAATTCTGGAAGGTCATCGGTGAAAATCTTTCGCGAAAGTGGGAGTCATTCAGAGGTTCACGACCGGAAAAGAATATAACTCTTCACCCAGACATTGCATATATACAGCGGAGAAGAACGAGTAAAGCCATCACCATCAAACCGGGGGAAATCGTCATCGGACACATGGTTCCCTTTGAAGCGGAGGGCGACCCGGAGATCCTGCGATTCGCCTACGAAACGGGATTCGGCTCCAGAAACAGCATGGGATTCGGAATGGTGAACATCGCGCATTGATACAATCGATCACAGTTCGGAACACGTGAAGGG
>CALMZW010000002.1 GCA_937870605.1 uncultured Synergistaceae bacterium | reverse complement strand
GGGACGCCGAGACGGCGAAGCAGCTTTCGCAGTCCGGGGTGTCCGCCGTGTTCGAGGGAAATCCAATAATGGATCTGACCTGTGATAATACTAATATGGTCGAGACGTGGCGAATCCCGCCGGGGTGCTCGTCCGGCGCGGGGACACCGTCGCCGTGCGGCGCGGCGGACACCGGAACGTGGAAGATCCTTCTCCTTCCCGGAAGCCGCGGGCGCGCGTACGAGGACATGAAGCTTCTGCTCGAAAGCGCCGGAGTCCTCCATGCCCGCGGACGCTGCCTCTTTTGCGTCGTGGTCGCGCCGACGCTCGACATCGGCAGACTCGTTCCCGAAGGCTGGACGCTGGAACGGGCGGACGGCGAGAACGTGATCCGCCGCGATGACCTGTGCATCCGGCTCTATTTCGGGTCGCTCGCCCCGATGGCCCGGGGCGCCGATATCCTGATCGGATTCGGCGGGACGGCGAACCAGATGTGCGCGGGGCTCGGCGTGCCGGTCGTATCGACGCTCGAAAAGGGAAAGCTCGTTCAGAAGAAACTGCTCGGCGGCTCCGAGGTGCTTGTCGATCGCGACGCGGAAGCGCTTGCCGCAGCGGCGGCGGAGATCCTCGCGTCGCGCGGGCTTCGCGAGAAAATGTCCCGTGAGGGAATCGAGCGGCTCGGGAACCCCGGCGCGCTCGATCATGTGGTGGAACATACAACGACGGCTTTGGGGTGGGAAACCCGGATGCGGGTCTACCGGCGCCTGCGGTCGCTCGGATGGGAGGAAATTCAATGAATCCGGTACACCCTCTTCGTGTCGGCGCGGTTGAGATAGGGCGCGGACGGTTCGTGCTGATGGCGGGGCCGTGCGTCCTCGAATCGCTCGAAATGGGGCTCGGGATTGCGCAGGAAGCATCGCGGATCTGCGCGGATCTCGGGATCCCGTATATTTTCAAGGCGTCGTTCGACAAGGCGAACAGGACGTCTCTCAGGAGCTACCGGGGGCCGGGGCTCAGCCGGGGTCTTGAAGAGCTTGCGGAGATAAAGGAACGGGCCTGTGTCCCCGTTCTGACGGACATCCATGAAGCGTGGCAGGCGGAGAAGGTCGCCCGGGTCGCGGATATCCTGCAGATTCCGGCGTTCCTGTGCCGGCAGACGGATCTCCTCGTTGCGGCCGCGAAGACGGGCCGTCCCGTACACGTCAAGAAGGCGCAATTTCTCGCTCCGTGGGACATGCAGGCCGCGGTCGAAAAGATCCGCGAGGCCGGAAACCCGAACATCCTCGTCGGCGAACGGGGGACGTCGTTCGGGTACAACCAGCTTGTCGTGGACTTCCGGTCGCTGCCGATCCTCCGCTCTCTGGGGCATCCCGTCGTCTTCGACGCGACGCACAGCGTCCAGATGCCCGGAGGCAGGGGAACGTCCAGCGGCGGAGACCGCCGCTTCGTCCCGTCCCTCGCGCGTGCGGCCGTCGCGATAGGGATCGACGCGCTCTTCCTGGAGGTGCATCCCGATCCGGACAAGGCGCTCAGCGACGGTCCGAACATGATCGCGTTGCGCGATCTCCCCGACTTCCTGACGCAGCTCAGGGCGATCGACGATCTCGTGAAGGGGGAAATCGGCGTCGCTTCGTTGCCGGAACCCGCCGACAATACGCAGGGAGCCTCCCTGGAGAATCGGATGGTGACGAAAGAATGATGATGGTCTGTCTTCCCCGGGAACGGGAAGGACGCGAGTGTTCCGACGACTGTCTTCTCGCCCTCGGAAAAAGCGTCCTCGAAGCGGAGGCGAACGAGCTGCTGCACGCCGCCGGACGCCTCGGAAAGGAACTGACCGAAGCGGCGCGGCTCATCCACGGCTGCACGGGGCGTCTCGTCGTCGTGGGGATGGGCAAGTCCGGGATCATCGGGCGGAAGATCGCCGCGACGCTGGCGTCCCTCGGGACGCCGTCCTTCTTCCTCCACGCGGCGGAGGCGTCGCATGGGGATCTCGGCATGGTCTGCCGCGAAGACGTCGGTCTTTTCATCAGCAACAGCGGAAAGACGTCGGAAGTCCTGGCGATCCTGCCCTTCTTCCGTCGACTCGGAGCGCCCGTCATCGTCATTACGGGCGGACGCGAGTCGCCGCTCGCGGAGGCCGCCGACGTCGTGATCGATTCGGGCGTCACGCGCGAGGCCGGGCCGTTGAACCTCGCCCCCACGAGCAGCACGACGCTGCAGCTCGCGGTCGGAGACGCGCTCTCCTGCATGGTGACCGAGCTTCGGGGCCTGCGGGAAGAGGATTTCGCGCTCTTCCATCCGGCGGGGCATCTCGGACGACGTCTGCTGACGCGCGTCGAAGACGTCATGGGAAGCGACGACAAGCTTCCCGTCGTCCGCCGGAACGTCCCCGTCAAGGAGGCGCTCTTCGAGATCACGAGCAAGAACTACGGCGCCACGTGCGTCGTTGACGACGAAGGGCGCCTGGTCGGCGTCTTCACGGACGGGGATCTTCGCCGGCTCATCGAACGACGCGGCGTCGAAGCGATGAACTTTCCCGTGGACGAGGGCATGACGAAAACCCCGCGCACGATCGCCCGGGGACGTCTCGCGGTGGAGGCGGTGCGGATCATGGAAGAAAAGGAGATATCCGTTCTCATCATCATGGAGGGAGACCGTCCCATCGGCATGGTGCACCTTCACGAACTGCTGAAGGCAGGGGTGGCGTAGCTGCGGTACGAGACCTATCGCCTTCTGGCGTCGCTTCTGT
>CALMZW010000001.1 GCA_937870605.1 uncultured Synergistaceae bacterium | reverse complement strand
ATTACGGCAGCGGACTGAACGCGGAGCGGATTGCGGAGCGCGCCGGCGAAGAGGGGGTCGAGGTCCTGCTGATCTCCACGCTGATGCTTCACGCCGCCCTGAAAGTCGCCGACCTTCGGAAACGCCTCGAGTCGCTGGGGTTGCCCACGCGTATTATCGTCGGCGGCGCGCCCTTCCGGCTCGACGAATCGCTCTGGCGCGAGGTCGGCGCCCACGCGTTCGGTCCGACCGCCCATTCCGCGCTGAGTCTGATGCACAGCGTGGGGGTGATCGCATGAACGCTCCCGCCATGACATCCCTCGAACGCGTCCTGACCGCGCTGTCGCACAAGGAGCCCGACCGGACGCCGCTTTTTCTTCTCTTCTCGCACTATGGCGCAAAAGAGATGGGAATGTCCATCCGCGAGTATTTCCGCCGCCCGGACCGGATCGCGGAGGCGCAGCGCCGGCTCCGCGACAAGTTCGACACCGACTGTCTGTATGGCTTCCTCTACGGTCCGCTCGAGGTCGAGGCGTGGGGCGGCGAGGTCATCTTCGCGGACGACGGACCGCCGAACGCCGGGCAGCCCTTTATACGGAGTCCCGCACAAATCCGCGATCTCGACGTTCCGAAAATGGACGCCCCCTCTCTCGGCATCGTGCTCGACACGCTTCGTCGACTCCGGGACGTCGCCGCGGGAGAGGCCCCCGTCATCGGCGTCGTCATGTCTCCCTTCTCGCTCCCGGTCATGCAAATGGGCTTTGAGCCGTATCTCCGGCTCATCTATGAGGAACAGGAGCTTTTCGAGCGCCTGATGCGCGTCAACAGCGCCTTCTGCGTCGCGTGGGCGAACGCGCAGATCGAAGCAGGAGCCAACGCCATCTGCTATTTCGACCCGCTGGCCTCAACCGACATGATCCCGCTGAAAATGTATCGCCGTACGGGGTTCTCGGTCGCGCGCGACGTCATTTCTCGCATCAATGGCCCCACCGCGACGCACCTTGCTTCAGCCCGGGCGTCGGGAACGGCGGACCTCATTGCGGAGACGGGAGCGACGATCCTCGGATTCAGCTGCCAGGATGACGCAGCAGCCCTGAAACGTCAGGTTCGCGGAAAGCTCTCGCTCCTGGGCGCTCTCAACGGCGTCGCCATGCGCCGCTGGACTCCCGAAGAAGCCGAAGCGACCGTGCGCGCCCTGATCCGCTCCTGCGCCCCGGGAGGGGGATTCCTTCTCGCGGACAATCACGGAGAGATCCCCTGGCATGTGAAGGAAGAAACGTTGTTCGCCGTTCGCGACGCCGTCCGGCAATGGGGGCGCTATCCGATTTCCGGGGAGTGTTGAAACCGCCCATCATGAAGATATATACCTGCACGAACTTCCACAAGTACCTGAGCCTCCTGCCTCCGCTGCGCTTCCCCGATCTCGTCACCGGGGAATTTCCGCACTTCTGCAGGAAGGGCGGAAAGAACGCGGAAGTGGCGGCCGAATGGGTCCAACAGGCGCACCTCGACCAGGGCGAGAACATCGTCGTCTGCGGTCGTTTCTGCCCCCTCGCGAGCGTTCTTCCCCCCGCGTCCGGGTCGCTCGACATCGTGTTGCAGGACCAGTGTTTCTACACCATCGCGAACCGGAACTCCATCGATTTTCTCGTGCGCGAAGGGTATTACCTGGTGACGGAACCCTGGCTGCGCTCGTGGCGGGAACGCCTGTCCGACCTCGGATTTTCCGACCGGGACCTTGCCCGTTCGTTCTTCGCGCGTTCCGCCGCGAAGATCGTCTGCCTGAGCCTGAACGAAAAACGCGAGTCAACGGACCTTGAAGACTTCGCCCGGTTCGTCGCTCTCGACTTCGTCGTGTTTCCCGTCAGCACCGAATATATGGCGTTTTTCGTTTCGCGGCTCATCGCGGACTGGGAACTCCGCCACAGCGACGGGAAACCGAAAGAGGAAGTCGTGCTGTATCGAAGGCAGATCGCCGATTACGCCATGCTGTTCGATCTCATGGGAAGGCTGTCAACGTGCGATACGGAACGCGACGCCGTCAACGGGATCGAAGAAGCGCTCCGGTTGCTTTTCGCGGCCGGCCTGGTGCGATACTATCCGGTGCGCTGCGGGGATCCCTCCGTCAACGAACTCGACCCCACGCTCCGTTCGTTCCTCTGCGAGTCCACGGCGCCGTCGATCGAGAAAGGCAACGGGGCGGACGCGGGCTTCCTCCTCCGGATCGACCACGGCGGGGAAACGCTCGGTGTTCTGGAGTCCGGGCAATTCGCCCTGCCGCGGTATGCCCACAGGTACCTGACATTCATGATCAATATCGCCAACGTCCTTGGGCTCGCGATCTCGAACGCCCGGAAGATCGAAAGGATCCGGCGGCAGGAGGCGCACCTTCGCGAGATCAGCACGCACGACAGCCTGACGGGACTGTTCAACCGGCGCTATTTCGAGGATGCGCTCCATTCGCTCGCCACGGACGCTGATGTGTTCCCCGCATGCCTCGTGATGTGCGATATGGACGGCCTCAAGGCGATCAACGACATCCTCGGGCACGAAGCGGGAGACGCCGCGCTCATCGAACTGGCCGACGCGCTCCGGTCGGCCTTCCGGTCCTGCGATACGGTCTGCCGGCTCGGCGGCGACGAATTCGCGGCGATCGTCCCCAAGTGTCCGGAGGATTATCCGGCCCGTATTCGGGAGCGAATCGAACGCGCGATACAGGAGACAAACGGCAAAGAGGGGCGGACATACACCCTCAGCGCATCGCTCGGCTTCGCGATGCTCCTTTCGCGGGATATGGACCCCGAAAGAGTTCTCGCGGATGCGGACGCCGCCATGTATCGAGAGAAAGCCGGCAAGAAACTCAAGAGGTGACGGAGCGCCTCACGAAGAAGGCGATTTCTGCTTCACGACTGCCGCCAGGGCGTCGACTTCCGCTCTTCGCGGCAATCCTTCGCGCGCGCCGAAACGCGTGCAGGCGAGAGCGCCCGAGCAGACCGCCATCTCGACCGCATCCCGGAGAGTCTCCCCCTCTGCAAGCGCGACGGCGAACGCCGCGACGAACGCGTCCCCCGCCCCCGTGCTGTCCACGGCGTCCACGACGGGAGCCCTCACGAGAACCGGCGCGGCGTCGCCGAAGATCCATGCCCCCTCTTTTCCGACGGTCACGACGATCCCGGAAGCGCCCCTGCTCCGAAGCGCCGAGGCGCCTTCCGCAAGCCCGGAAATTCCCGAGAACTGCTCCAGTTCGATGCGATTCGGAATGAAGAAGTCCGCGAGCGCAAACGCCTCGTCGGGAAGGGGCATAAACGGCGCCGGATTGAGAATCGTTCGAGCCCCCGCCCGTTTTGCGAGCCGCAAGCCATCGAGAACCGTTTCCACGGGAACCTCGAGCTGAAAGAGCGCGCACGAAGCGCCTTCAAAGAGCGGCGCGGCGGTTCTGACGTCCCTTGGAGAAAGCATTCCGTTCGCCCCCGGAGCGATGAGGATTCCGTTGTCTCCCTCGACGACGACGATGGACGCGACGCCGGTGGAACACCCCTCCGTCGTGAGGACCGCGGACACATCGACGCCCTCGCGCTCCAGCGATTCGCGGAGTTCGGAGCCGAACGCATCGTCGCCGACACGACCCATCATGGCGACGGACGCCCCCATGCGCGAACAGGCGACAGCCTGGTTGGCCCCCTTCCCTCCGTGCGACGTGACGAAGGGGCCGGCCGGAATCGTCTCCCCGAGAACGGGAACCCGCGGCGATTGCATCACAAGATCCATATTCAGGGAACCTGCCACGACGATGCGAGGCATTCCTCCACTTCCTTCCTGCACCTCTTTTTGACGGAATGACGAAAATAGTGTAGCATATCCGCAAACGATTGCGCAAACGATTGCGGAAGGAGTGACGGGACGTGGCGACCATGAAGGATGTTGCGCGGAAGGCGAATGTCTCGGTCACCACGGTCTCCCACGTCTTGAACGGCAGCCGGTTCGTGAGCGACGAGGCGCGCGGGCGCGTCCTCGACGCAATGGACGAGCTGGCGTACAAACGGAACGCGCTCGCCCGGAGCCTCCGTAAGAAGCATTCCCACACCATCGGCCTGATCCTCCCGGACGCAACGAACCCGTTTTTCGCGGAAGTGGCCCGGAGCGTCTCGGACGAAAGTTCGCTCCGGGGATATTCGATGATCATCTGCAATACCGACGGCGACGGGGAGAAAGAGGAACGGTTCTTCCGGATTCTCACGGAAAAGCAGGTCGACGGCATCATTCTCATTGAGGCGGGGCCGTCCCGGGGAGCGGCTTCCTCCATCGGAAAACTCGGAATCCCCACGGTGATGATGGACCGCTTCTCCCGGCTCGACGGCGTGGACACGCTGCGAATCGACAACGCCGGAGGCGGCGCGCTCGCGACGCGGCGCCTTCTCACGCTGGGGCATCGCCGCATCGCGTGCGTCGCCGGCCCGTCGGATGTCACGCCGAGCGCGGAGCGGGTGTCCGGATACCGGACCGCGCTCACAGAGGCGGGAATCCCGTTTCGCGAGGAATACGTCCTCAAGGGGGATTTTCACCCCGAAAGCGGTTATGAAGCGACGTGCCGCCTTCTCGGTCTCGACGAACCGCCCACGGCCGTCTTCGCCTGCAACGATCTCATGGCGTTCGGCGCCATCCGGGCCGCGTTCGAAAAAGGCCTCTCCGTTCCGAGGGACATTTCCGTGGTCGGATTCGACGATATCAGGCTGGCGGCGTTCTTCAACCCCCCGTTGACGACGGTGGCCCAGCCGCACCGCGAAATGGGAGTACTGGCCATCCGGCTCCTGCTGGAACGGATTGCCGACCGGAATCTTCCGGTCCGGAGCCCG